>JAKAMV010000732.1 GCA_021812735.1 Chloroflexota bacterium
CAGCATCGCGATCCGCTCGGGTGGCGTGCCACCCGTCGCCTTGATCCGTTCGGCTTCCGCAATGTCGGCCGGAGCGGCCAGCCCGGGTGAGCGCAGGAGCTCCTCGGTCATCTCGGTGTACACGCCTCCCGGGGCGAGCACGTTGACGGTGATCCCGTGCGGGCGGAGCTCCTCGGCGACCGTCTCTGTCAGCCGCACCACGCCGGTCTTCGACGACGCGTACGCACTGAACGTGGGCCGGCCCTTGCTGGAGCCTCCACCCGAGAGGTTGATGATCGCGCCGCCACGGCCGCCCTCGATCATCGCCGGCACGGCGGCCCGGATCGCGTTGAAAGTCCCGATCAGGTTGGTGCGGATGCTCGATGCCCAGGCACCCGGGTCGACGAGGTGGACCGGGCCGAACGGGCCATAGCGTCCGGCGCAGTTGACCAGGATGTCCAGCCGGCCGTGGGCGGCCACCGTCGCCGCCACCGCCGCCTCCATCGCCAGTGGGTCGTCCACGTCGGCCTGCACCCACAGCACCTCGTGGCCAGCGGCGCCCAGCGTGGCGGCCCGCGCCCGGAGACGGTCTTCCGACCGTCCGAGCAGCATCAGCGCGGCGCCTTCCGCCGCCAGTGCGCCGGCGATGATCGAGCCGACCCCGCCCGCTCCTCCAGTGACCAGCGCTACCCGCCCTTCGAGTCTCATGCGTGCCTTCTTCGGAAGCGCTCGCGAACGAGGACCCAGACCGCACCCAGGCCCTGCCGCCAGTTCGGCAGCTTCGAGTCGCCGCTCAGCCGGCCGTGGTAGGGGTACCCGAGCTCACGCACGTCCCGACGCGCGCGCAGCAGGCGCGCCACGATCAACGGTTCGTAGTTCCAGCCGTCCGATGACCAGACGTCGACCTCTTCCGGGATCCGGCGCCAGAAGGCGTTGTAGCCGCAACACACGTCGGTGAAGCTGGTGCGGTACAGGATGTTGCAGGTGCGAGCGATCACCCAGTTCCCGAAGACGCGATGGGGCGGCTTGTTGCCCCAGCCGTCTTGGAACCGGGAGCCCTTGATGAAATCGCCGCCGCCGAGCAGGGCGTCGAGGAACCGCGGCAGCTCGCGCGGATCGGTCTCGCCATCGGCGTCGAGCGTGACGATGATGTCGCCCGTCGCCTGCTCCACGCCGTAGCGGAGGGCTACGCCCTTGCCCGACCCGGGCTGCTGGAGGACGCGGATGCCGGGGCGGAGGCGCTCGGCGACGGCGACCGTCTCGTCGGTGCTGTGGCCGTCGATCATCAGCACCTCGTCGACGAAGTCGGGGATGAGCGGCAGGACGTGAGGCAGGTTTTCGGCCTCGTTGCGCGCGCAGATGAGCGCCGTGACGCGCCGGCCGCCGGACCCGTAGGTCATGCCCGTGCCTCGCCGCTCAGCCACCACTGGGCCGTGAGGGCGGCTGCCGCGAGAGACTGGACGGTCAGGTAGCCGAGGGCGATGCCCTCCACGCCGAACTGACCGGCCAGCACGGCGCCGAGCAGCAGGGCGCCACCGCCCGTCGCGACGGCGATGGCGAGCACGCGCCGGACCCGGCGCTCGATGCGAGCCGCGGTCAGGTGGAGGAGGTTGACGCTCAGCGGCAGGGTGGCCAGGCAGAGGACGCGCAACGCGTCCGTGCCCTTCGCCGCATACGTGGAACCGAAGAGCTGGAGGACCAGCGGGGCCGCGATCACGCCCAGCGCAATCGCCGGCACGAGGAGCGCCAGCGTGAGCCCGAACGCCCTGCGCATGTGGGCGGCCATCTCGCCCGATGCGTGGCTCCCCTCGGCCAGCAGCGAGCTCGCCACCGCCGCAGGGATGGCCGCAAGGAGGCCGGCGATGGCCCACGCGACGTAGAAGTAGGCGTTCGCCTCTGCGCCCCGCAGCCCCACCACCACGAGCGGAAAGAGGAGCGCCGGGGCGGTCCACGCGAGGTCGCCCAGGTAGTTGCCGGCCGAGTAGCGCAGGAGAGTCCCGAGGCGCAGCGTCCGGAGGCTGACCCGCGGCGCCAGGTGCGCCCGCAGTAGCCACGCCTGCGCGAGGACCGCCGCCGCGGTCGCCACCAGCCAGGCCCCGACGATGTCGAAGCCGAGGCGCGAGAGCGTCAGCGCGAAGCCGACCACGAGCAGGATCTTGATGACGCCCTGGGTCGCGCCGCCCGCGAGCGCCGGGCGCGTGTCCCGCGTCGCCACGGCGACGTAGCCCAGGATGGTGAGGGCGGAGGTCGCGGCGGCCAGCGCGATCACGACGGCCCCCAGCAGCGGCCGCCCGGCCAGGGCGGCCAGGGCAGGTGCCCAGATATCGAGCCCAGCGACGAAGATGACGCCTGCCGTGGCAGCGGTCAGCGTCGCCACCAGGACGCCGGTCGTCATCAGGGCCGAACGTTCCGCCCCGGCTGCGGGGCCGAACCGGACCAGCGCATAGGGCAGCCCGAGCTGCGCGAGTGTTCCCAGGAAGAGGGCGGACGATATCGTCGCGGAGGCGAGGCCAACCTGGGCCGGTTCGTAGAAGCGCGCGGCGAGCGCCCAGAAGACGAATCCGAGCGCCGCGGTGACCCCCGAGTTGACCATCAACACCAGGGCGTTGCGGTACAGAGGGACGCGCGCCCGCGCGATGACGCGCCCAAGGGCTGAGGTGGCGACCGGGGGCGGCGTGCGTTCGATGGCGCGTTCGCTCATCGGTATGGCGCGCCGGTTGTGCGCAGGGCGAGCCCGCGTGGCGCGCCAGCGGGCGGCCGCCCGATGCCGTGGTGCCGCCAGCCGGCAGCGGTCAACGCGGCCGGATCGAGGACGTTGCGCGCGTCGACGATCAGCCGAGTGCGCACGAGCCGCCCCAGCGCGCTCCAGTCGAGCGCGGCGAACTCGGGCCAGTCGGTGGCGATCACGACGGCATCGGTGCCGTCGACGGCGTCCGTGGCGGAGGTCGCCCGCGCGAAGCCGGCCGGAAGCCGGGCGACCTCTGCCGGATCGGCCATCGGGTCGTAGGCCCGCACGCTCGCTCCCGCCTGCCGGAGGAGCCCGGCGATCTCGATCGCGGGCGAGCGCCGGACCGTGCTCGTGCCGGCCTTGTAGGTGAGCCCCAGCAGCGCGATCGCGGCGCCCTCGAGCGTGCCCAGCTCGGCGCGCAGCTCCTCGATCACGACACCGTTCTGTCGCTGGTTCACGCCGGTCACGGCGTCGAGCATCGTCGTCTCCACGCCCGCGCGGTCCCCGGCGTCGCGCAGGACGCGCAGGTCGCGCGCCAGCGTCCCACCGCCGAAGGCGAGTCCCGGGCTGAGCGGCGTGGACGGCCCGATACGCGGATCGTGAGCGACGGCCCGCGCCACGCGGCCGGCGTCCGCCCCCAGGTGCTCGGCCAGGTTGCCCAGTTCGTTGCCCAGGCTGATGCAGGTCGCCAGGTAGGCGTTGATGGTGTGCTTGCAGAGCTCGGCCGAGGTCGTGTCCATCGGCAGGACCTCGCCGTCGATCCCCTCGAAGAGTCGGCCCGCGCGCTCCAGCGTGGCCGGGTCGTCTCCGCCCAGGATGACGAAGCCGGGGGCCAGGAAGCGCTCGACCGCCATGCCGAGGCGCAGGTTCTCGGGGCTGCAGGCGATGGCGGGCGCGCCAGGGCCCCGACGCGCCGCGAGCTCGGCGCGCAGGCGGGCGCAGGTGCCCACCGGGACCTGGCTCATGACGACGATGAGCGATCCTTCGGGCATCGCCTGGCCGAGCCGGTCGATGGCGTCCTCGATAGGCGACAGGTCGACCGCGTCGCGCTCGTCCACCGGGGTGTCGAAGGCGACGACGGCGCAACGTGCGTCGGTTGCCGCGGCAGGGAGGTCGTCGGTGAATCCGAGACGACCGGCAGCGATCCCCTCGGTGATCAGGTCATCGAGGCCGGGTTCGGCGACGGGCGCGTGCCCCGTTCGGAGCGAGGCGATGCGCTCCGGGTCAGGATCGACGGCGGTGACGGTCCAGCCGAGGTGCGCCCAGCAGGCGGCGGCAACCGAGCCCAGGTGCCAGAGGCCCACGACGAGGATGCGCCGATCCTGCTGCGCGAGACTCACGTCCGGTTCCCTGGCTCGATCATGGCGAACTCGCGGACGGTGACGAGGTGGATTGCGCCGTCGGTAGCCCGGTGGCGGTCACCTCGAACTTCAGCGACAGGTGCCGGTAGGCGCTCTGCCCGCCCAATCGGTCCAGGTCGAAGTCCAGCTCGTGCCGGCCCAGTGTCAGTGGCGCGGTCGTCGCGTACGGCTCGTTCCATGCGGCGCCGTCCGCCAGCGTCCCCACCTCGACGGACGGCAGTGCTCGCCCGTCCAGCGTCGGCCTGATCCGGTAGCCCACGGACCCATCCTCGTGGTTCGTCACCATGAGGCGGATGCGCACCGGTGCGCCGGGCTTCACCGCGGTCGGCAGGTCCTTGAGCGTGCCCGAGGGACCGACCATGGCGAACTCCGTGAACGTCTGGGTGTGGGACGGGCCGAGAGTGAGCCGCACCACGACGAAGCCGCCCACGCCGGCCAGCGCCACGAGCGCCACGGTCGCGACGTCCGCCTTCGAAGGCACCCGCCCATCCGGCCAGTCGGGCACGAACGCACCGTCCCCCAGGCGCCGCCGCTGGAACTCCGTCGCGAGAATCAGAACGACGCCGAGCGCGTCCAGGGAGATCACGATAGGCTCGAGGCGGATCCCCCAGGGCGTGAAGTTGAGCGCGAGCCCCACGAGCGGCACGATCGCGAGACTCAGGCCCAGCGAGAGCGCGAGGCGCTCCGGGCCGGACAGATCGCCCGTCTTCGGGAAGAGCGCGGCCATGGCCAGGTAGCCCGGCAGGAAGAGCACGAACGCGATCGCCGGTGCCACCCGCGCCGGCCCCTCGATCGGGACCACCAGCGCCACGCCGGTCGTTGCCAGCAGCAGGGTCGCGGCGAGTGTGAGATCCCATCGTCGCCTCACCTCCCGACGGGGGCCAGGCGTGCGGCCCCCGGGAGTCTGTCTCGGGTGAGCCACGCCCCGGGAAAGCGCGGGCGCGTCCAGAGCCGCAGAGCCAGCCCGGGGTTCCGGCGGAGAACCGCCCAGGCGATGCGCGACGGGAAGTCGATGTCGCCTACTGCCTCGACATCGTCCCGCAGCGGCGAGCGATCAAGGGCCTCCACCAGGAG
>JAKAMV010000733.1 GCA_021812735.1 Chloroflexota bacterium
TCATGAGGTGGTGGTGCTCGACGACCTGTCCACCGGACACGCGGGCTCCGTCCATCCCGAGGCTCGGCTGGTGAGCGGCACGTACACGGACGAGGAGGGCACCCGCCACCTGCTCGAGCGCGAGGGTGTGGACGCGATCCTGCACTGCGCCGCCCGCTCGCTCGTGGGCGAGAGCATGGCCAACCCGGCGAAGTACTACCGCGAGAACGTTGCCGGCGGCGTGGCACTGCTCGAGGCAGCGCGCGCCGCGGGGGTGCTGCGGGTGGTCTTCTCGTCATCCGCCGCGACGTACGGCGTGCCGGACGCGACGCCCATCACGGAGGACGCCCCGCTCCGGCCCATCAACGCCTATGGCGAGACCAAGCGCGCGTTCGAGGGGGCCCTCCGCTGGTACGGGGCGGCGTACGGACTGCGGAGCGCGATCCTGCGCTACTTCAACGTGGCCGGGGCGACCGAGCGCCTGGGCGAGGTCCACCGCCCGGAGACGCACCTGATCCCGAACCTGCTGATCGCGGGCGAGGGCGGCCCCGCGCTGACGCTGTTCGGCGAGGACTACCCGACCCCAGACGGCACGCCGATCCGCGACTACATCCACGTCGCCGACCTCGCGGACGCCCACGTCGCGGCACTGGTGGCGACCGACCCGTCCGATGCGCGGACCGGCCCGGTTGCCGGTGGCCCGACTGAGCCTGTCATCGCCAACCTGGGCACGTCCAGCGGCTTCTCGGTGAGGGACGTGCTGCGCGAGGCCGAAGCCGTCATCGGCAAGCCCATCCCGCACACGGTGGGGGCCCGGCGCGCGGGCGACCCGCCCGTGCTCGTGGCCTCGAACGGGCGCGCCCGCGAGGTGTTGGGCTGGACGGCACGGCGTTCCACCCTGCCCGAGATGATCGGCTCCGCCTGGGCCTGGCGGCGGGCGCACCCGGAGGGGTACGGGGACTGATCCGCGCGTGCTCCGGTGCCGGCTGCTGGAGCGGCCTGGCCACGAGAGCAACCGGGAGCCGACCGCCCGATCGTCCGGGGTCACGAGACCGGTCCGTAGGATCGCAGGCATCGGCTCGCCCGGCACTCAAACGGTCAGCAGCTTCCCCCGCAAGCAGGGCTAGCGGCGTCGCGTCAGGGCGGGGGCTAGCAGCGTCGCGTCAGGGCGGCGGCGCGGCCACGCTCACAACCTCCAGGCTGTTGGCGCAGTCGATGCCAGCCGGACATCGCCCGACGTAGCGGCGGACCTCCAGGACAACCGCGCCTTTCGGCTCGGTCCACAGCATCGCCTTGCCGACAACGAATGCCGAGCCGTCGGCCCGGAGCAGCGGGTACTCCGTCCCGCCGTCCTTCACGCCCCTCACCGGTGGTTCCCGCAGCACCGGGATCGTGCCGCCGTCACAATCGCCGCAGGGAAGGTCACGCACCACGCCGGTGACCAGGAAACTCGCCGTGCTTCCGCGTGCCAGCAACGCCGAGATGGCGACGCCCCATGAGACGCGCCGGCCCTCGATCTCGACGACTCGGCCGTTCTGGGCCCAGGACGAGACGATCATGGATGGCATCGGCGCCTGCGTCGCCTGAGGGCTGGAGCCCGGCGCCGGCACGAAACCGAAGACGAACCGCGAATCGGCGCGCAGGACCACGTAGCCACCGGGCCAGAGCGCGGTGCCGTCCCACGCCTCCTGGACACCCCAGCGCGCTACGAGGAGCTCTGGTGCCGTCGCGTCGAACGGGCGGCCCTGGGCGGGGTCGGCGAGCCTGACTGCCGGGCAGGCGTGCGCCCCCCACGTCACGGGGTCGGGGCACCTGGAGAACGCGCTCGGTGCCACCGTCTCGACCTGCCCGGCGACGTAGAGAGGGCCTGCGTAGGGCGTTGTGGGCAGCCGAGTGGCCACCTCGATGCCACGCACCACGGCCTGGCCGTCGACCGTCCGCGGCAGGCCATCGCTGTCGAAGCCGCTCGGCCCGGCGGGCAGGATGCCTGGCGGCCGGATCTCCTCGTCCACGACGAGGCACAGCCCCGAGAAGTAGCTGCATGCCGGCCTGACTCGGAGGACGTAGAAGCCACCCACCCACTGGGCTGTCGCCTCGAACGAGAACTGCGTGCCCGCGGGCCGGTCGAGCGTGATCCGTCCTCCCTGGCGGTCTCCCGGACCGTCGGTGAGCGACGTGAAGCCGCAGTGGTACTTGCTGGGGGCGCAGGACGGCATGGGATCCTGGGTGTGCCATCCGGCGACGATGAAGGATTCGCTGCCGCCCTCCCGTGCCCGCTCGACGATCGCTGACCCCCGGAGCACCGGCTCGCTGCCGATCAGTCGCGGCACCCCGTCAACGTCGTAGGGGCTGAGCGTCGGGGCTGCCGAACCGGGCGAGACGCCCGAGACACCTGAGGTCGCCCCCTGCGCGGGGCCAGGGGCCGGGGGACTCGGCTGCCACGCGAGCGCCAGGCCCAGCGCAAGCAGGAGGCTGGCGGCGGCGGCAAGCGTCGCGAGCGCGCGGGGACCGGGTCGGGGTCGACCGGCTCGCGGTTCGACGAGCGGCGGTCCTGGCTGCATCAAGACGTCCTTCCCTCGCGCATGGACGCCTCGGGGACGTGGACGGCCTCCCCTGGGTTCCGCGGGCCCCGCCGGCCTCGTGTACCCTCAGCCCTCGCGCTTCTCGGGGACGGGCCAGAGGAGGAACAGCCCCACCAGCATCGCGAACAGCAGCGTGAAGATGCCGAGCTGGTAGGCGCCCTTGCCGAGCGTGTCGAAGGTCAGGAACAGGACCAGGCCCCAGAACAGGTTGCCGAGCACCTGAGATCCCTTCCCAACCAAACCGTAGAGGCCGTAGAACTCGCCCAGGCGGTCGGGCGGGCTGAGCCGGTACATCAGGACGCGGTCCGACACGTGGAGCCCCGCGAACCCGGCGCCGATGGCGAGTCCGGCGACCAGGAACGGGCCCTTCGAGATCAGCGTGGCCCCGACCGCGAGCGCGACGGCCCACAGCACGAGCACCGAGAACAGGGTCCGCTTCGGCCCGTAGCGGTCCACCAGGCGGCCCCAGATGAACGCCGACACGATGGCCGAGAGGGTCAGGATCAGCAGGACGTAGGTGGACTCGTCCTCGGTGAAGCCCACCGCCTTGACCGAGAAGATCGTCATGATCGTGACGCTGGTGTTGAGCGCATCGGTGTAGAAGAACCGCGAGGCGAGGAACCGGCCCAGCCCCGGGTACTTGTCGAGCGACCGGATCGTCCGCCACGTCTGGGTCCACGCGGCCCCCAGCGGGTCAGGGTCCTTGCGCCGCAGGCTCGGGTCCTCCTTGAGCAGGATGAACGTCGGCAGCGACAGGACGAGGAACATCAGCGGGGCGACCACGAAGGTCATCTGGACTGAGAGATGGGTCACGATCAGGATCGCGGCGATCAGCACCGTGCCCATGTAACCGACGCCGGTCGAGAGGCTCGCGATGCGGCCGCGGTTCTCGGGCGTGCTGACCAGCTGGAGGGTGGCGTCGTAGTAGATCAGCGACGATTGGTACGAGAACATCGCGAGGCAGAACAGCCCGATCCCCATGGGCACGGGGACGAACGGGATCAGCATCGACGGCACGACGGCGCCGACGGTGAAGCCGAACAGGAACGGCAGGCGACGCCCGTAGCGGTCCGAGACCGCGCCCAGGAATGGCGAGACCAGGGCGTTGATGCCCACCGACAGTGCCACGGACAGGCCGAGCCACAGGTTTCCCGCGCTGTCGCCCAGCTGGTCCACCAGGAACAGGGAGATCGCGCGCGAGAAGATCGCGAAGGACCAGATCGTGTCGGCCAGGTCGTAGAGCGCCCAGCCTCCACGGGCGATCTTGCGATGGTTGCGCCGCTCGAGGTCGGTCAGCTCGGTGGTCGCGGCGATTGCGGCGGTCATGCGACTCCTCTGCGCGGGTGCGCGGGCGGCGCGGGCGGCGGGCCGGCCTCGGGCGGATCATAGAGGCGGCACCGCTCCCGATTCCGCCCGATCCGCAGGGCAGTGAGGGCCCGCCCGGCGGGCCGAGCGTCCAGCGGGCTGGTGACGGTGAGTCATGGCATCACCAAATAGCGCTCGCCGGCGCCTGTCTGGGCGGAATTGGTGATTGCCGGTCACCAAACGGGCGACTTGGTGACCATGGGTCACCGTCACGTGCCGTCGGCGGCGATGCCCGGGCGATTTGGTGACTGCGGATCACCAGACGGCCCGTGCGGCGCCCACGCGGGCAACGAGAGCGACGCCTGGCCGGCCGTTTCACCCGGTCTTGGCCCGGTCATTTCGCCCGGTCTTGCTCGCAGGGTGGTACGGTGAAACGGTGCCCCCGACGACGCTGACGCCCGCCATTCGGGACGAGATCGCCAGACTCGACCGCGCCGACATCATGGTCGGCATCCCGAGCTTCAAGAACGCCGCGACCATCGGCTATGTGGTCCGTGCGGCGCATGCCGGGCTGGTCCAGTACTTCCCGGAGCTCAAGCCGGTCCTGGTCAACTCCGACGCGGGCTCGCCGGACGGCACCCAGCGCGTGGTCATCGAGACCGAGCCGCCGGCCTACGTCGAGTCGATCCTCCTCGTGCGGCCCACCAACAAGCTCGACCGGGTCACCCTGACCTACCCCGAGATTGAGGGCACCGGCGGCAAGGGCGCGGCGCTGCGGACCATCTTCGAGATCGCCGCCGCGCTCGAGGTCCAGGCGCTCGTCGTGGTGGACAGCGATCTGCGGAGCATCGTCCCGGAGTGGATCGAGCTCCTCGCCGGGCCCATCCTCAAGGGCGGCTACGACTTCGTGGCCCCGCTGTACGCGCGCTACAAGTACGACGGCACGATCACCAACACCGTCACCTACCCGCTCACCCGCGCGCTCTACGGGCACCGCATCCGGCAGCCCATCGGCGGCGACTTCGGCGTCAGTGGCGACCTCGTCCGGCACTATCTGGCGCAGGACGACTGGACGCCCGACATCAGCAAGTTCGGCATCGACATCTGGATGACGACGACCGCCCTGACGGGCGGGTTCGCGGTCTGTCAGACACGACTGGGCGCGAAGGTGCACGACCCCAAGGACCCGGGCTCGGACCTGGGCCCGATGTTCCGCCAGGTCGTGGGCACGATCCTGCGGCTCGCCGTCGCGCATCCCGAGGCC
>JAKAMV010000734.1 GCA_021812735.1 Chloroflexota bacterium
GGTGGTCCCCGGGCCGCGTGATGAGCGTGGGGCGCCCGTCGCCCGGACAGCATCTCGGAGTCGCGACCCGCCCAGGTACGCGGCCCCGAGCGCGGCGATCGGCACGGTCAGCCCCGCGTCGGCGTCGGTCGGCGTGCACCGCGCGCCGTCGGGGCCGGCGTCGAGGCGCCACCGGCGCGTCCCGCCCCAGGCCCCGTCGTCCACGACCTCGAGCACGACCGATCCCGCCCGCTCGTACGCCCGCGCCTCGAGCGCCCGCGGCAGGTCGAAGATGCGGACCCAGAGCCGGTCCCGCAGCCGCTCGACGTCGATCGCCCGGGCGTTCGAGAGCAGCCAGGGCAGGGCTTCCTCGACCGAGCGGTTCGGCGCCTTGACCACGGCCACCAGGTCCACCGACAGCAGGAACCGCCAGAGGTCCGCGTACGCGGTGTCGTTCAGCGCGTGCAGGTCCCGGACCTCGATCTCGCCCGCCGGCCCGCGTCCCCACTTGGGCTCGGTCTTGTAGCGGGCATAGCCGTCGACCGTGCCCGCATCGTCGCGGTGCAGCGCGATGAACCCCGTCCAGCGGGTTCCCTCAAAGGCGTCCGACTCCAACCCGACGTCGATATCCCACGTGGCGTCACCCCGCGAGATCTCTCCCGCGACCCGATGGCGCGCGACCTCGTACACGGCGCGCACCGAGTCGCGGGTCGCCTCGTTGAGGGGGGCGATCTCGATCGAGCCGGTCGCCTCGCCGCGGACGCTCGTCTCCCTGGTGTGGATGGCGAGCCACGCCGAGCGGGTGGCTGGCGCGTAGCCGAAGCGCCCGTAGATCGGGTACTCGGACGCCATCAGGACCGCGAGCGGCTCGCCGTCATCCATGATCGACCGATGGGCCGTCTCCGCCATCCGGGTCAGGATGCCGCGGCGCCGGTGCGTCGGCAGCACGGTCACCGCGGACACGGCTGCAGCGGGCAAGACGGCGCCGCCAGGCAGGGTCAGCTCGGTGGCCGCGGAGAGGAACGTGCCGCACGCATGCGGCCCGTCCCAGGCGATCCACGAGCGCTCCCCCGGCCAGTGCCGCGGGAACTGCTCCGCCGCCTTGGCCACGTCCGACCGCTCGAGGAACGCAATGGACGCCACGTCGACGGCGGCCGCGAAGTCCTCCCCGGAGACGGGGTGCCGGATCTCGATGCTCATGGCGATGACGCTACCAGCCGCCGGGCGGCGTGGCCAACCGCGGTCGCAGCGCGGTGGCAAGCGCGCGGTGGCGGGCGACCCTGGGCAGCACGACGCGGCGCGCGTCCGCGAACGCCGCATGGGCGCGGAGCGCCTCGGCCAGGGCGTCGACAAACCCGGGGTGAGCCTCGTCGAGCGGGTCGAAGCCCGCCTCCCACCAGAAGTCGACGACCCGTAGCTCGCCCGCCTTCCGGTCGATCCGCGGCTCGATCCGGCCGACGATGCGGTCCCCGTACACCAGCGGCAGGACGTAGTAGCCCCAGCGGCGCTTGCGGACCGGGACGTACACCTCCCAGCGGTAGTCGAAGCCGTAGAGGCGCAGCAGCAGGTCGCGCTCCCAGGCGAGCGGGTCGAGCGGGGCGAGGAACGCGACCCCCGGATCCCGGCCTCCGGGACGGCCGACCGACCAGCGATGCGAGGGCTCTCCCTCGGCGGCCACCTCGGCCTCGGCGACATCGAGCAGGGGCAGCGAGCCGGCTGGGACGTACCGGTGGCCGCGGAGGCCCTCGACGCTGACCGCGACGATGTGGCCCCGAGCCTCGAGCTCGGCCCTCAGCTCGTGGCGGTGCGGGGTGCTCCGGGCCACGCCCGCCCAGAGCGTGGACTCGCCCGTCGCCCCGAGCAGGCCGTTCGCCTTGTAGCGAGAGCGGAGCTTGTGGAGCCGCTGCTCCGCCTCGGGCGGCCGCTGGGCCAGCAGCGCGTCCGGGAACAGCCGCTCGGTGAGGTCGTAGACGCGACGGTTTCCCTCGCGCCGCGCGATGGCGATGAGACCGGCCTCCGCCAGCGCCTCGAGCAGCGCCCGCACCTGGTTGGTGGGCCGCCAGTACCAGTCGATCGCGGCCCGGGGCTCCAGGTCGGTCGAGCTGAGCGGCCCGCCGTCTCGGATGCGCCCGAGGAGCTCCTCGACCAGCGGCGCGTGCTCGTCGAAGGGTCCCGCCTCGTGCTCCAGCCGGATCTCGTCCCACGCGTGCCGGTAGTACGGGAGCTCCGAGGTGGGGACCAGCGACAGCATCTTGTTGTACGTCTCGTACAAGGAGCGGTCCCGATACAGCAGGTCGTCGGTCCACGCCCGACGGTAGCCGGCGATCCGGGCGAGCAGCACCAGGTCGTGGTTGCGGCCGGCGACCTCGAGCGGGTCGAACTGGAGCGAGCCGACGCGATCGATCACGCGCATGACCGACGCCGGCTCCGCGGGCAGCCCGCGCGGAGGTGCCAGCAGGTGGTGGTGCGCCAGGTACCGGCGCGCCACGCGGGCGGAGAGGTGTCGGGGCTGGTGGGTCACGGTGCGCATCGTAGGGGTGAAACCTGACAACTGATGACGCAGCTCTCAGCGCGGCGCTGCCACGCCGCGTCGGCGCCGACGGCGCGTGTTGGCCCAGAGCCACCAAATCGGGGGCGATCCACCGCAGTGCGGGGCTCCGCCCTCACCCAGAGCTGCTCTGCGGCGGTTCCGTTGGCCGTGCGCCATCGAATGGCTGCCGGAGGTGCCGCACGGCGCGGCAGGACCCTGCCGTGTGGCGGTTTTGCTGGCCGTGCACCACCGAATCGCTGCCGGAAGCGCCGCCGGAGGTTGCCTTGCTGGTCGTGCACCACCAGCGCGGTCCTGCCGCGCCGCGCGCGGCCGATTTGGCGGCAGCACGCCATCGGGCGGCGACGTGCCTGGGCGGCGACGTGCCGGACGAGCGGCTCGGGCTCGACGGGCGACGCCGGGCCGGGGCGGCGAACGCAGACCGGACGAGCGCCTCGGGCTCGCCGAGCGGCTTCTGGGCCGGGGCGGCGCCGGGCCGGGGCGGCGAACTCTGACCGGACGAGCAGCGCCGCGTGCCCGCCATCCGGCCCATGGGCCGAACCGCCGATCCGCGATACCCTCCTGCGGAATGCTTCGCCGTCACCGAAGCATCAGCCGAAGACGAAGGATCCCGAACGATTCACCTGACCGAACGCGATGCCGCCACCGGGGCGGTCCTCGCCCTGTACGAGGAGCTCATGCACCGCATGGCCGGCAGCCACGCGCCCGACTTCCTCGAGATCGCGATCACGATGCCGCAGGCCAAGGTGTTGTACCTCCTCAGCGCCGCCGGCGACCTCCACATGTCCGAGCTGTCCGCGAAGCTGGGCGTCTCCCTGTCCACGGTCAGCGGCCTCGTCGATCGAGTGGTCGAGGCGGGCCTCGCGTCTCGACACGACGACCCGGCCGACCGACGCCAGGTCGTGGTGGGCCTGACGCCGGCGGGCGTCGCCTTCATCGACCGATTCCGCGAGCTCAACGCGCGCCAGATGCGCGAGCTGCTCGACCTGCTTGACGACCAGGAGCTCGAGGGTGCCCGCGCGACGCTCTCCGCACTCGCCCGCGCCGGCGATCTGCTCGCCGCCCGAGCCGAGAAGGCCGCAGCGGCCGCCCCAGGCGCACCGTCCCCCGCCCGAAAGGATCCCGCATGAGCCGCCTGTCCGAGATCGCGGTCGGCAAGAGGAGCGTCACGCTCCTGCTGGCCGCGGCCCTGTTCATCGCCGGCATCTCCGCCTGGGGCAGCCTCCAGCAGGAGCTGCTGCCAGACATCGAGCTGCCCGTGATCACGGTCATCGCCCCCTATCCCGGCGCGGGGGCCACCGACGTGGCCGAGGCGGTGACGAAGCCCATCGAGCGCGCCATCGGCGGCGTGCCGCGGCTCGAGAGCATGTCGTCCTCGTCGGCCAACTCGATCTCGCTGGTGGTCGCGCAGTTCTCCTACGGCACCGACGTGAAGGCCACCCAGGCCACGATCGAATCGAACCTGCAGCAGGCGAAGCTGCCCGCGAGCGTGACCGCGCAGGTGAGCGCGCTCGACATCAACGCCTCGCCCGTGATCATCGCCGCCGTGGCGGTTCAGAACGGCACGTCGCTTGCGGATGCCGGGGCGATCGTCAGCAAGGAGATCCAGCCTGCGCTGCTCGGTCTCGAGGGTGTCGCGTCCGTCGACGTGGCCGGGGGCGAGGAGCAGCAGGTGGTGATCACCCTGGACCCGGCCAAGATCGCCGACGCCGGGGTCACGGCATCCCAGGTCACCGGGGTCCTGGCCGCCAACAACCTCACCGTCCCGTCCGGGCAGATCAGCGGGGGCGACCTGCGCATCCCCGTCTCGACGATCGGCGAGATCACCACGGTGGACCAGATCAAGCAGCTGGTCGTGGGCGTGAGGCTCCCCGGGGGCGCCGGCGCCCAGGGAGGTGCGGCGGGCTCGGCGGCATCCGCGGCCCCCGGTGCCTCGACTGGCCCGGCGGCATCCGCGGCATCCGGTGCCTCGACCGGCCCGGCGGCATCTGGCCCGCTCGCCTCGGCCTCCCCGGCTCCCGCCGCCACGCCGGCACCGGTCACGATCGCGGACGTCGCCGACGTCGCCCTCACGGGCGTCGCCACGACCGGCTATGCGCGCTTCGACGGCAACCCGGCCCTGTCGATCTCGGTCAGCAAGACGTCCACGGCGAACACGGTGACCGTCGCCGACGAGGTCACCGCCAAGCTCGCCGAGCTGGGGGCCCGGCACGCAGGCGCGATCCAGGTCACGGTGGTGAACGACCTCTCGACGTTCATCAAGCAGTCCACGGACGGCCTGCTCCATGAGGGCCTGACCGGCGCCATCTTCGCGGTCCTGACGATCTTCCTGTTCCTGTTCAGCCTGCGCTCGACGCTGGTCGCCGCCGTCAGCATCCCGCTCTCGCTGCTCACCGCGCTCGTGATCATGCAGGTGGCCGGCATCTCGCTGAACATCATGACCCTGGGCGGCCTGGCGGTTGCCGTGGGCCGCGTCGTCGACGACGCGATCGTCGTCCTCGAGAACATCTACCGCCACCGCGCCAAGGGCGAGGACCGGCTGACCGCCTCGGTCAACGGACCACGCGAGGTCGCCGGCGCCATCACGGCCGCCACGGT
>JAKAMV010000735.1 GCA_021812735.1 Chloroflexota bacterium
CGCCTACCTGCTGATCGTGGGCGAGGGGTCGCGCCAGGACGCGCTGCGCGAGATCGCCCGCGAGCAGGGGATCGAGCGCCACGTCATCTTCACCGGCCGCCGCGACGACATCCCCGCCGTCACCGCCGCCCTCGACGTGGCGGTGCTGCCCTCGTACCGCGAGGCGCAGGGCCTCACCATCCTCGAGGCGATGGCGATGTCCCGGCCCGTCGTGGCCTCCAACGTGGGCGGCATCCCCGAGATGGTGGAGGACGGCGTCACCGGCCTCCTCGTCCCGCCGCACGACCCGGCCGCGCTGGCCGCCGCCGTCAGCCGCCTGCTGCTGGACCACCCGCTCGCGGACACGCTCGCCCGCGCCGGCCACGACCTGGTCCACGACCGCTTCTGCGTCCAGCGCATGGTGAACGCGGTCCAGGAGATCTACGACGAGGGCGCGCGGGCGGTCAGGCCACGGGAGATGCCGGCGGCCGCTGGCTGAGGCCGGCGCGGCCGCGTGGTCGAGCCCCACCATGCGATGACGGGCAGCAGGAGGAGCGGCGTCTCCTGCCACGCATAGAGAATACCCGCCGGGTTGCGGCTGTTCAGCAGGACTCGCGCCCAGTCCGTCCACATCGGCAGGAGCGCGAGGCTCGCCAGCGCGAACAGGAGCAGGCTGCCCCACCACCACTTCCGCCGGATGCCCCAAATGGCGAACGGAGCGAACGTTGGCTTGAGGAGCACGCCGACGGCCCAGCCTCCAATGTGCGTCCCGACGGCTAGAGCCGCGAACGACCAGATGACCGGATTACCCGACAGCAGGCGGATCTCCACCGGCTGCCACGCGAGCACCAGCGCGATGAGCGGCCACACAAGCACCGTCGGTCGGTGCCTCGCGACAGCGGCGGCCCCGGCGGCGAGCGGGATCAGCCACCAGAGCATTGCCGGCAGGACCGTGAAGGGGACGAACAGCCACAGCGCGACGGGCGGATAGAGGATGTCGCCCGGCGTGATGACGTAGGGTCCAGCAAGCTGGGATGGGGGGTAGAAACCGCTGCCGGCGAGCCACGACTTGGTTGCCGCCATGTAGAGCAGGTAATCCGTCCCGCGGTGCTGACCTGGGTCAACGGTGAGGGCCGTCCAGAAGTCGGGTGCCGCAATCGCGACGATGAGGAGGGAGACAGACACGAAGACGAGCCGCGATCAAGCGCCCGGGTGCCACGTGCCCCGGAGCCCGCAGCAGGTTCCGCACCGGTGGATACATCCCTCGCACGGGGTCGTGCAGCACATCCTACAGAACGGGCGGCGTCGAGGCATCACGGCACCAATCGGCATTCGATAGCATCGGGCCGTGCGCCCCGTCGAACGGCTCTGGCTGCTGATCGCCCTCGCGCTTCCCGGGCTCCTGGCCCTGCTGGTCCCGATGCCGGCGGTGGACCTCGCGTACCAGGTGCGGGCGGGGGAGATGATCCTGTCTACGGGCGCCGTCCCCGCCAGCGACTCCTTCACCTTCACGGTGGCCGGCGCGCCTTGGACCGACCAGCAGTGGCTGGCCCAAGTCGTCTTCGCGCTCGGCTTCCGTGTCGGCGGGTGGGAGCTCCTCTCGGTGCTGCGGGCGGGCCTGGTGGTGGCCACGAGCGGTCTGCTGCTGGTCGTGGGCCTGTTGCGCGGCGCCTCCCTCCGCACGTCGTCGGTCCTGGCCCTGCTGGCCTTCCTCGTGGCGGTGCCAGCGCTGGCCCTGAGGCCCCAGCTCTTGGCGATCCCCCTCTTCGCCGGGCTGCTGGCCCTCGCCGCGGCGCGTGACCGGCACCCGCACGCCTACCTCGCCGCCCCCCTGCTGGTGATCCTCTGGGCGAACATCCACGGGAGCTTCGTCCTGGCGCCGCTGCTCCTCGGCTACGCGTGGCTCGACGATCTGCTCCGGGGCCGCCCGGCGCGGCACTCGGCCGCCGTGCTGGTCCTCGGCGTCTTGGCCACCTGCGTGACGCCGTTTGGCCCCGGGGTCTGGGCGTACGCGGCCGGGATCGGCGCCTCGCCCGTGATCAGCAACCAGGTGTCGGAGTGGCAGCGCACGTCGCCGCTCACGGTCACGGGCGCCGTGTTCTACGCTGCCGCGGCTGCTGCGGTGATCGTCGCCTGGCGGGGGCGGTCCCGCCTCTCGTGGGCTGACGCCGCTTGGCTCGCTGGGCTCACGCTGATCGGCGTCTGGGCCGTCAGAGGTGTCGCGTGGTGGCCGTCGGGAGCGCTCTTGGTGGTCGCCGCGGCCATGGCGACGCGCACGGAAGCGCGGGGTGGGGCACGGGTCACCGCTTCCACGGGCCTCCGCGCCGCCAACAGCGCTGTGGCTCTGGTCCTGGGCGTCGGCCTGATCGCGGCACTGCCCTGGTGGCGCCCATCCGACCAGCTCACGGGGCGAGCTGGCCTGCTCTCCTACGCGCCATCCGGTCTCGCGCTGGCGCTCCGGTCCCACGTCGAGGCGGGCACCCGGGTGTTCGTGCCCCAGACGTGGGCCTCGTGGTTCGAGTGGGCGGTGCCGGACGCACGCTATTTCCTCGACTCCCGCTTCGAGCTGTATCCACCGGACGTATGGGCCGACTACGGCGCCATCAGCGAGGGCGGCGCGGCGGCCCAGGATGCCCTGCAGCGGTGGCGGATCGCGCTGCTCGTCTGGCCGAGCTCGTGGCCGGCGCCCGCCGGCGCGTGGACGCCCGTCTATGCCGACGGCGATGGGGCGCTGCTCGTCAGCGATCTGGTCCGCTAGCCGCTTACCACCCGTACGCGCTCACCAGGGCCTGGAAGTTGAAGGCTGCGAGCACCAGCACGAGGGCGACGGTGATCCCTGCGGCCCTCGACGTCCGCGTTGCCTTGAGGCCGGTGATCGCGAGCAGCGCCAGCAGCAGCACGGGCTCGAAGTACCGCCCCTGGGTGCCGAACATCGTGGCCCCGGGCGGCGACAGGAAGGCGTACAGGGCCGCCGCCATCGTCAAGAACACCGCGAGCGCGGTAAGGGCCAGCCCCACGCGGTGCGATCGCGCCGGCGCCAGCTGCCCCGCGCCCCGGAACACCTGCGCCGGGACCGCGAGCAGCGCGACCAGGTATGCGGGCGGCAGCATCCAGACGGTGAGCCAGCCGAGAATCCCGACGGACTCGAGCACCAGAACCAGCCACTGGTCCTTCATCGTCGTTCCGACGATCCCGAGGATCGCCGTCGGGTCGCTCAGGAGGTAGGCGAGCTGCGAGTGGGAGGTTCCGGATCCGCCCGTCCGGGCGCCGACAGTCAGCTCGTAAGTAAGCGCAAAGACCAGCGCGGAAGCGGCCGCGCCGGTACCGACCAAGGCCCACTTCCGCCATCGCCCGCCAGCGGCGGCGGCCGGGATGAGCGCCATGAGCAGGATCAGCCCCCAGTAGCCGGGCTTGATGTTGAGCAGGATCGCCGCGCCCGCCACGAGAAGGGCGATGTGGACCCGCTGCAGCCGCGCCGCGAGGGTCGCCCGCAGCGCCATGGCGGTGAACAGCAGGGCGCCGGCCAGCGTGAGGGCGTCGCACGAGACGCTCGCCAGCTCGAACATCGTCATCGGCAGCAGCGCGACAAGGAGGAACGCCGCCTTTCCGTATGGGGCGAGGCGGATCGCCAGGAAGATGAGCGCCACGCAGGCGAGCAGGTTGGCCAGGCGTGCGAGGTAGAAGTCGGCGAGCGGCGTCGCGCCCAGCAGGCGCCCGACGTCGATCCCCACGGCCTGCGGCAGGTAGCCGATCGGACCATAGTTGGCCACGCGCGACGGGATCAGGACGTCCTCCGCGGGCCCGCCCCTGTTGAGCAGGTCGGCGTAGCCGGCGAACCCCGGCTGGCCGTCGAGCGTGACCGGGAGCGGCTGCAGGCCATCGCCGGCGTTCACGATCCCGAGGTACAGGTCGGCGGCCCGCTCGAGCTGGCCGGGCAGCGTGATTCTGGCCCCGGAGTCCGGGAACAGCTGCCCGCTCGACACGGACCACGCTCGGAAGAAGTGGTCGCCCTCGTCTGGCACCTGGAAAGGGGGAATCAAGAAGACCTGGAGGACGCCCCAGACCAAAGCGATCAGCAGGAACCAGACTTCGAGGGGGGCCGACCCCATTCGCCCGACGTGGAGACGCGCCCCAAGGCCGCGGCTCATCGGTCGAAAATCCTTGGGCTGTTGACCCCTCCCCCGGCGATGAGGTGCATCATCGCCGCGAACCACAGCTCGTACCCGAGCGCCAGAACAAGGACCCCGGTTGCCACGCGCACGGCGATCCGCGACGCAGTCGGGACCATGCGCCCGAGGCCTCGGAGTACTCGCGACGTCCACTCTGTGCGGTCATTCATGCGGCTGCCGCCGTGGGGGCCGGCGATGGCATTCGGGCCAGACGGACGCCGGCCAGCAGGATCACCCAGGAGCTGACCCAGATGACCGGGAGAGACAACCAGACGGCGACCGCCACGGCCCACGGGCGGTTGGTGCGGGCTCCGACGAGTGTGATTGCGGCGGCGACGGCAAAGCGCAGCGGCAACCAGTCGCTTGCGCCGGTCTGGGCCAGGAGAAATGCAATCCAGTCCTGCCAGGCGGTGGGCGCGAGCAGGTACGAGGCTCCGGCGACCGCCAGCGCAGCGGCGACCGCGGTGGCAAACGCCCGCCACTGGCCGCGGAACAGAAGCCACAGCGAGCCGACCCCGGGGGTGATCTTGGTGAGCACGCCGAATGCCCAGGGCGCCCCCGCACGTGCGCCCAGGACGCACATGAGAGCGAGCAGGAAGTGGACGTTGCCCATGCACAGCTCGTAGATGATCGGCAGGACCAGCATCGGCAGCGCCCACGGCCACGGCTTCACCAGCCAGACCAGGATTGCGACGTTCATCACGGTCCACAGCGCGAAGTAGACGTCGAACGGGAGGTTCGACAGCGGTGCCATGAGCTGCGCGAACGCGGGCGAGTACAGGTAGCTGGACAGTTCGCCGGTCGCCGAGTGGGCGTATGGGTGCGCGAGGTCAACCCGCCAATACGCCCGTGCGTCCAGACCCCAGAAAGTCCAGGGCTGAATGTCCTGGACGAAGAAGCAGTAGAGCGCGCGGCCAACTCCCGCCAGGACCAGGGCGTCTCGCAGCGGGCGATGGAACCTCGCCAGC
>JAKAMV010000736.1 GCA_021812735.1 Chloroflexota bacterium
CGTGGCGTCGGTGATCTCGCTCAGCTCGCCCCCGCCGCCGATCAGCGCGTCGGTGGCGAGCACGCCCGGCCCGCCGGCGTTGGTCACGATCGAGAGCCGCCGCCCTCGGGGCCGCGGCTGCTTGGCCAGGATCTCGCTGATCTGGAACAGCTCGCTGATCTTCTCCACGCGCAGCACGCCGGCGCGCCGGAACGCGGCGTCGAGCACGTCGTCCGAGCCGGTCAGCGAACCGGTGTGCGAGGCGGCGGCCTTGGCCGCCTGCGCGGTCCGGCCGGGCTTGATCACGATGATCGGCTTGGTGAGGGCGACCTCGCGCGCGGCCGACAGGAAGGCGCGCGCGTCGCCGATCGTCTCCATGTAGATGACGATCGAGTCGGTGTTCGGGTCGTCGCCCAGGTAGTCGATGGCGTCGCCCCAGCCGACGTCGAGCATCGAGCCCAGCGAGACGATCGAGCTGAACCCGACGTCCTCGTGCTCCGCCCAGTCGAGGATGGCGGTGAGGAGCGCGCCCGACTGGCTGATGAAGCCGACGCGGCCCGGGCTGGCGATGCCGGAGGCGAACGTGGCGTTCATCCTGTCGACCGGGTTCATGACGCCCAGGCAGTTGGGGCCGATGACGCGGATGCCGTGCCTGCGCGCCGCCTCGAGGACCTGGCGCTCGAGCTCCACGCCCTCGGGCCCGACCTCCTTGAACCCCGCGCTGATGATGATCACGCCCTTGATGCCCGCCTGGCCGCACTCCTCGACGAGCCCGGGCGCGGTCTTCGACGGCGTCACGATGACCGCGAGGTCGACCGGCTCGCCGATCGCGGCGATCGACGGGTAGGCCTTTACGCCCAGGATGGCGGGGCGCGTGGGGTTGACGGGGTAGACGGTGCCGCCGAACGGCGAGGACAGCAGGTTCCACAGGATCGTCCGGCCGACGGACCCCTCCTTCTCGGTGGCGCCGACGACGGCGATCGAGCGGGGGTGGAAGATGGCGTCGAGCGGGTGGGCGACTCGCGGCGGGGCGGCCACGGCTTCAGGGCTGCTGGTCTGGGAACTCATCGGGGCCTCGGATCTGGTCGGGCGGGGTGGGACGGCCGCGCGGTCAGTGCGCGGCTACAGACTGCCCCTTCCGCGAGGACAAGCGAAGGGGCCACGTGGCGCACGGGGCGACCGGCGGAGGCGTTTTGGCCGGGACCCTTGGCCCCGCCCGGCCGGGCCGGTCGGCGCGGTGGGGCGGATGCCGAGAAGGCTCTATGCTCACGGTACACGCCGACGCCACTCGCCACAGGTTCGACCGCCATGACCGCCACCGCCCAGCGCGCCAGCCGCATCCACTCCGGGTGGATCTTCGCCGCCCTCGACCTCGTCGCCGCGGTGGCCGCGGTCGCGCTCATCGCCACCAGCGAGGCGGGATGGCTCCCGCTGCCGCAGATCGGGTTGGCGCTGGCGGCGGTCCTCGCCCTCCTCGCGGCCGGCTGGGCCGTGACCGATCGGGCCCTCCTCGCCGACCTCCACTACACCGGCGCGATCGTGGGGATGGCGTTCGGCGCCATCTACCTGTGGTCGACCGAGAGCCTCGGCCCCCTCCTGCCCGTGGTCGTCTGGTTCGCGGCCCTCCTGGCCACGGCCATGCGGACCCACCGGGTCAAGGTCGTCCACCCGGGCCAGATCCTCACCGGCCTCGACGTCGTCGGCCTGCTCATCGCCAGCTATCTCTCCACGGTGGAGCTGGGCGGCGGCACGCCCGTGTGCGGCACGGCCCACGGGTGCGAGATCGTCGCCACGAGCCGCTACGCCTGGATCGGGCCGTTCCCCGTGGCGGTGTACGGGGTCGTGCTGTCGCTCGTCCTGCTCTCGCTGGCGGTCGCCTGGATCCGGACCGACAACCCAACGCTGCTCGACCTGCACTACGGCTTGTCGCTGGTCGGCGTGATCTTCGAGCTCTACTTCGTGAGCGTGCAGCTCCTGATCCTCAAGACGCTCTGCATCTGGTGCGCGTCGTACGGCATCTCGCTGGTGCTGCGCTTCCTCGTTGCGCTCGCGATCTGGCTCCGCGCTGGCCGGTTCCAGGCGCTGTTCGGCGGGCACGGGGACGAGGGCGCGCTCGCGGACTAGCGCTCGGCCCGGGGAACCGGTCGCTCTCAGGAGCGGGGAGGGCCCGCGGCGATCCGCGCCTGCAGCGCGGCGAGCTCCGTGTGCTCCCAGTCGGCCTCGATCCACCACGTGGCGCCAGCCTCGGCGAGGGCGCGGGTGATCGAGGCCGCGCCTGCCGGGTCGCCGCCGGGTGTGGTGCCGTCCACCACCACCTCGAACGGGCGCCCGGGCACCGGGCCGCCGGCGCCCTCCCCGGCCACGGCCATCGCCCGCTTGGCGCCGATCCAGGCCGTGACCTCGGCCAGGTGATCCGGGCTCGCCCCGTCCTCGAGCTGGACCACCACGCCGTCCCACCGGAGCGCCCGCTCCATCGAGCGCGCGTGCGGCCACGCGCCCACCGGCCACACCGGGATGCGGGGCTGCTGCACGGGCGGCGGCAGGAGCGCCATCGGGCCGAACCGGTAGTGCTGGCCGGTGAACGACACCTCGTCGCCGTGCCCCAGCCGCTCGAGGATCGCCAGCGTCTCGTCCAGGATGGCGGCCCGCTCGCGCGTCTCGACCGGCTCCCCGACGTTGCCGAACGCGCGGTCGTCGAGGGCGCCGAGGCCCACCGGCAGCACGAGCCGCCCGCCGGACAGCCGGTCCAGCGTGAACGCCTCCTTCGCGAACAGCCACGGGCGCCGGCGCGTGGGCGCGAAGACCATGGCGCCCAGGGCGACGCGCTCGGTGCGGAGCGCCATGGCGGCGAGGGCGACCCACGGGTCGTCGAGCGCGAGGTCGCGGATCGAGACCGCGTCGAACGTGAACACGCCGTCCCAGCCGGCCGCCTCGGCCGCGGCGGCGAGGTCGCCCGCAGTGCGGGCATTGCCGGTGGTCAGCACGATGCCGTAGCGCATGCCCGCATCGTCGCATGGGCGGCGCCGGCCCGCGCCGCACCCCAGCCGTGCGGTACCGTCTGGCCATGATCCCCCGACGACCCGGCCGCCCCCTCGGGGTCGGCGTGCAGCTGCCGGAAGTCGAGCGCGAGGTCCGCTGGCCCGAGCTCCGCGCCATCGCCCGGACGGCCGAGCAGGCCGGCTTCGACTCGGTCTGGGCCGGCGACCACCTGCTGTACCGCTACGCCGACGGCTCGACGCGCGGGCCGTGGGAGGTGTGGACCACCCTGGCGGGCCTGGCCGAGGCCACCGAGCGCGTGGCCATCGGTCCGCTCGTGGCGGCGACCGCGTTCCACCAGCCGTTCATGCTCGCCAAGCTGGCCGCCTCCGTGGACGAGATCTCCGGCGGGCGGCTGGTGCTGGGCCTCGGGGCGGGCTGGAACGAGACCGAGTTCGCGGCGCTCGGCGCGCCCTTCGACCACCGCATCTCGCGGTTCGAGGAGGCGTTCACCATCGTCCGGACGCTCCTGGCCGAGGGCGCCGTCGACTTCGCTGGCGAGTACTTCACCGCGCGGGACGCCGTCCTGCTGCCCAGGCCGGCCAGACCCGGCGGTCCGCCGCTCATGGTGGGCTCGATCGGTGCGCGGATGCTCGCGGCGACCCTCCCCCACGTCGCGGCGTGGAACGCCTGGTACGCCGACACCGGGAACCGGCCCGCCGGCGTCCAGCGACTCCGGGGCATCGTCGACGCGGCCTGCGCGGCGGCCGGGCGGGACCCGGGCGAGGTGGAGCGCACGGTGGCGGTCCAGGTCCGGATGCCCGGCGGCACGGGCCGGATCATGGGCGACACCACCCCGCGGATGGCCGTCGAGCCGCTCGCGGGCCCGCCGGAGGAGATCGCCGCCGCCCTGCGCGCCTATGCCGCGGAGGGGATCGGCCACGTCCAGCTCGTCGTCGACCCGATCACCGAGGCGTCGGTCGCTGGCCTCGCGCCGGTCCTCGAGCTCCTCGACATCGGGTAACGGCCGGAGGGCTGCAAAGGACGGGAGCGGTCCGCTCTGCGGAACCCGCGGGACATTCGCGGACCGCGTGCTAGCATCCGCCGCCAACGCACCCGCGCGGGGCCATTGATGCCGGGGGGCATCGCCCCGTCGGCGTCCCGGGTCGAGGAGCCGGCATGAACGAGGCTCGCCGCACCGCCCGCGCGCACGAGGTCTCCGATCTCGACAAGCGCATCATCGAGCAGCTCCAGGAGGATGGCCGTCGGCCATTCACGCAGATGGCCACCGACCTCGGCGTGTCGGAGGCCGCCGTGCGCGCGCGGACGGGCCGGATGATCAGCGAGGGGATCCTCCAGGTGGTCGGCGTCACCGACCCGCTGAAGCTGGGCTTCCAGCAGATGGCGATGATCGGCCTCAAGGTCCAGGCCGACCGGCTGATCGAGGCGGCCGAGGAGATCGCCGCGTTCCCCGAGACCGACTACGTCGTCGTCACCGCCGGCACCTACGACATCCTCGTCGAGTGCGTTGCCGCCGACAACGACGCCCTGCTCGTCTTCCTGTCGAGCAAGCTGCGCAAGGTCCAGGGCGTCCGCGAGACCGAGACCTTCGTCTACCTGCGCCTCCTCAAGCAGAGCTACCAGTGGGGGACGCGCTAGGCTCCGGCCCCTCCGCCCCTCCGCCCCTCCGGCCGCGCCGGTCGCGCGCGCCGGCCCGGTACCGCCAGCCGGTCCGGCCGAGCCTCTCGCGTCGGCCCAGGCCACCGGCGCCGCGCCCGGCCCGGCCCCGCCCTCAACCACGGTAGTTCCGCCATTTCGCAACTACCCGGATTCCAGCATGTGGCGGAGGGAGCCGCGGGGCCAGGCCAGCGGCGGCGCATCCCGCTGGAGCCTGGATTCCGCATAGTTCGCAACTCGCGGAACTACGTGCACCCCGCCAGCCGCCGCGACAAAGGCCCTCGGACGCGAGGCGGGGGACGCGAGGCGGGGGACGCGAGGCCGGGGGCGCGAGGCCGGGGGCGCGAGGCCGGGGGCGCGGGCCTCTTCGTGCAGTGCGACGTCAGCCGATGGGAGGAGGTCGACGGGCTCGCGCGCAGGGCCCGAGAGTGGGCGGGCGAGTTCGACCTGATCGCCAACAACGCGGGGGTCGTGGCCGG
>JAKAMV010000042.1 GCA_021812735.1 Chloroflexota bacterium
CCGCGAGGAGCTCTCGAAGCTCGGCGTGGTCTTCATGGGCACGGACCAGGCGCTGCTGGAGTACCCCGAGATCTTCCGCAGGTACTTCGGGACCGTGGTGCCGCCGGAGGACAACAAGTTCGCCGCACTCAACAGCGCGGTCTGGTCGGGCGGGTCCTTCGTCTACGTGCCGAAGGGCGTGGAGGTGCCGCTCCCGCTCCAGGCGTACTTCCGCATCAACGGCGAGAACACCGGGCAGTTCGAGCGCACTCTGATCGTCGTCGATGAGGGCGCCCGGGTGCACTACATCGAGGGTTGTACGGCGCCGATCTACGCCACGGACTCGCTCCACGCGGCCGTGGTCGAGGTGATCGCGCTGCCGCGATCCAAGGTCCGCTACACGACGATCCAGAACTGGTCGAATGACGTCTACAACCTGGTGACCAAGCGGGCCCACGCGTACGAGAACGCCACCGTGGAGTGGATCGACGCGAACACGGGGTCCCAGCTCTCGATGAAGTACCCGGCGATCTACCTGCGCGGGCGGGGCGCGACCGCGGACATCATCTCCGTCGCCGTGGCGGGCAAGGGGCAGCACCAGGACACCGGCGCCAAGGCGATCCACCTCGCGCCGGACACCCGGAGCCGGATCGTCAGCAAGTCGGTCTCGAAGGACGGCGGCCGCGCCACGTACCGCGGTACCCTGAAAGTGGCGCCCGGTGCGACCAACGCGGTCGCGAGCGTGCGCTGCGACGCGCTGATGCTCGACGACCAGAGCCGCAGCGACACCTATCCGTACATCGACATCCAGGAAGACGACACCACGATGACCCACGAGGCCACCGTCGGGAAGATCAGCCAGGACCAGGTCTTCTACCTGATGAGCCGCGGCCTGACCGAGAACGAGGCACAGAATCTCATCGTGCAGGGCTTCCTCGAGGTGTTCACCAAGGAGCTGCCGATGGAATACGCGATCGAGTTCAACCGGCTGGTCCGGCTCGAGATGGACAACGCGATCGGATGACGCTCACGATGCCCGCCGGCGCGCCCGCCGGCGCGTTGCTCGGCCTGGCAGCCGAGCCGTCTCCGCGCGACCTGGCGCAGACGCTCAGCGAGCCCGGCTGGCTGGTCGAGGATCGGATGGCCGCGGCGGCGCTGGCGCGCGAGCTGCCGGTCGAGGCCAACCAGCTCTTCACCAGCTACGTGGACCTGCGACCCGTGCGCTTCGGGGAGATCGCGGCGTACCCGCAGGTCGGGGAGGCGCGGGAGATCTCCTCGGTCATGCCGGAGGGCGCCGCGGCACTCCTCGAGGTGCGCGACGATGCGCTGGTGGCGCGCGGGCTGAGCCGCGACGCCGCCGCGAAGGGTGTGATCGTCGATACGTTCGCGCACGTCCTTCAACGCGACCCGGAACTGCTGCGCCGGCTGATCGAGGGCGGCGCCACGCTGCCCACGGACGACCGTTTCGCGCAGATCGCGCGCGCCGCCTATGAGATCGGCGTGCTCGTGTACGTCCCCGACGGCGTGGCGCTCAACGACCCCATCGTGCTGCGCTGGGCCCAGGGCCGGCCTGGCCGCGCACTGATCACGCGCACCGTCGTCGCGCTCGGCCGCGACGCGCACGCGAGCGTCCTCGAGGAACAGGTCGCCGTGGGCGGCATCCCGGAGGGCGGCCCCCAGGCGCTCTGGATGGGTACCATGGAGGTCGTCTTGGACCGCGGCGCGACGCTCGACGTCGCCGGCGAGGAGGATTTCGCGAGCCACACGGTCTCCTTCGTCAACCGCCACGCCACGCTCGGGGAATCTGCCGCGCTCACCTGGGCGCTGGCGATGGTCGGCGGCGCCTACGTCAAGAGCCGCATCGACAACGTGCTGGTCGGGCGCGGGGCAGGGGTGCACCAGGCCGAGATCGCCTTCGGTGGCGGAGAACAGCGCTTCGACCTGACCAGCTACACGCGCCACCGCGGCCCAGACACCACGGGCGACCTGCTGAGCAAGGGTGTCTTCCAGGAGGCCAGCCGCGGCTTCTTCAAGGGGTTGATCCGGATCGAGCGCGCAGCCCGTGGCGCCGATAGCTACCTGGGCGAGTTCTCGATGCTGCTCACCAAGAAGGCGCGCTCGGTGGCGATCCCCTCCCTCGAGATCGACCAACCGGACGTCCGGCGGGCGAGCCACTCGAGCTCGGTCAGCCCCATCGACGAGGGGCAGATCTTCTACCTGATGAGCCGGGGGATCTCGCGGGACCTCGCGCGCAAGTTCATCGTGCTCGGCTTCCTCGAGCCGGTGGTGGCGCGGATCCCGCTCCCCGCCGCACAGGAGCGGCTGCGCGAGCTGCTCGACCGGAAGTGGATCCCCGGGCAGTGACGCGCGGGTCCGGGCCAATGGTCCGCCACGTGCCGGTCGCGCGTCTCGACGCTCTGCCGCCGGGGACCATGCTGATGGTGCAGGTCGACGGTACCAACATCCTGCTCGTCAACCATGACGGGACGATCCGGGCGATGCAGGGCGTCTGCTCGCACGAGTACTTCGAGCTCGACAAGGGCTTCATCACGGGCGACTCGATCACCTGTGCGCTGCACCTCTCGCGCTTCGACCTACTGACGGGTGAGGCGCTCGACCCGCCCGCGGAGCTGCCGCTCCAGGTCTACCCGACCAGCGTCGTCGACGGGGAGATCGTGCTCGAACTCCCCGAGGGCGCGATCCCGGTCAACGAGTAGACCCGGCCCTCACGGCGTCAGCGTCAGCCGCTCCCTCCCGGCGCGGTCCACCGCAGCCTGCGTGAAGGGCAGCGGCAGGTCCCGGTTGGCCAGCCAGTCCCCGATCAGGTCGCCGTAGTGCGCGTCGAACGGGACGCCCGACTGGCCGGTCGTCTGCACGATCCTCGCGCCGTCCAGGTCGCCCATGTCGATCACGAACCGGTACGAGGGACCGGCGACCATTTCGAAGAGCGTCCGCATCCCGGAGGCGTCGTTGCCGGGCGCCGGCTGTGGCGTGGTGGCGTACGGGTCGACGTAGGCGCGGGACAGGTCGAAGTAGGTCTGGTCGATCGCCTCGGGCGCGCCCGCGACCGCGTACGGCCCTTTGTCGAAGAGCGCCTCGAGCGGGCCGATCCCGGACGATCCGAGGCTCGGTTCACGGAAGGTGACGGTGTGCAGCGCACCCCAGGTCCAGTTGGCCGGGTCGCCGAACGCCGTGCGCAGATCGGCGCCCGCCTGGTCGAGCGCCTGCGTCACCACCTCGTCGCGTGTCTCCACGGCCGGGGTCGAGGGGTTGTCCCACCAGCGGCTGGCGGGCTGCTCGAGCAGGTCGATGAGGGTCTCGACCGAGCGCTCGGTGCCCACGAAGAGCCGCGCGAGGCCGTCCTTACCGCTCGCGCCCAGCCGCGGGTCGAAGAGATCGCGGAGCAGGTGGTAGACGAAGACGGTGTACGGCGCACAGCCGGCCGACGCGGTGCCGCAGTCCGCGTCCCAGGCGCGGATCCGCTCGAGGACTGTCCGGCCGTCGGCCGTGCTCGGGGCCACTGAGGCGGAGGCGAGCGCCGCTTGGAACGGGCGGGCCTGCAGCACGAGGGTGTCGCCCTGGATCCGCTGCATGTCGGCGACGGTGAGCTTGGGGGTCGCGCTCAGCAGCTGGATGATCCGCTCGGCACGGTACCCGGGCGACCAGTCCTGCCCGATGAAGTAGGGGAACTGCGCGTCCACTGCGGCGTTGTTGGCGGTGGCGATGATCCCCGACGGCGGGTCGTACAGGTACGGGAGCCGGTCGAAGGGGATGAAGCCGGTCCAGTCGTGCGAGCCGTCCCAGCCCGGCGCCGGCATGCTGCCGTCGCCTGATCTGCGGATCGGGATCAGCCCCGGCATCTGGTAGCCGATGTGGCCGTCGACGTCGGCGTAGACGATGTTCTGGGAGGGCGCGTCGAAGGTGCGGAGCGCGTTCCGAAAGGACGTCCAGTCGCCCGCCCGGTCGAGGGCGAGGATCGACTGGAAGGTGCGCTGGACCTGGGCGGTCGCGGTCCATTCGAGGGCGTAGACGACCCCGGGCTGCCCTAGCCCGCCCCCGCCCTCGGCCTTCGACTTGAGGAGGTCCTCGACGTCGCTCACCACCGGCCCGTGGACTGTGGAACGGACGGTCAGCGCGACGTCGGGGCCACCAGCGACCTTGATCGTCTCATGCCGGGTCGTGAACGGCAGGTCCTGTCCCTTGTAGCGGTAGCGGCTTGGGTCGGCCGGGTCCGGCTGCTCCACGAAGAGGTCTTCGACGTCGGGATTGACGTTCGTGAAGCCCCAGGCGATGCGCGCGTTGTGGCCGAGGACGACGCCCGGCGCCCCCGGGAAACTGACGCCGGCAACGTCGTACGGGCAGGCCGCGCTGACGGGCCGGCAGTGCAGCCCGATCATGTACCAGATCGACGGCATCATGACGCCGAGGTGGGGGTCGTTGGCAAGGACCGGGTGGCCGCTCGCGCTGTGGGCGCCGGAGACCACCCAGTCGTTCGAACCGAGGCCGGCGGGTCCGGCCTGGCCAGGGGTGGTGAAGCCGGCCAGCTGGGAGACGTGGTCGCCCAGCGCGGCGAGGTCGAGGAGGGCGGCGGACGGCCCGAGCGACGCGTCGGTGGACGACCCGGCGGTCAGCACGGCGGCTGACCCGGAGGCGGGCGCCCCGCTCGACCCGGTAGCCCCAGCGCCACCCGACCCCGGCGCCCCCGTCGGCACGATCACCGGCCAGCTCGACCGGTACGGCGGCGTCAGTTGGGCCACCGCCTGCGGGTCGATGCGGCTGGCCAGCAGGGCGTTGAACACCTCCGTGTCCATGTTTCCGCCCAGGCTCCATGCCTCTACCTTGGCCCACGTCAGGGTGTCGAGGGCCGTCCACGGTTCGGGGTGATAGCCGGAGAAGCCACCCCCCGCGCCGAGCAGCCCGGTGATCACGAAGGGGAGCGAGCCGTCGCGGTGCGTCTCGAGCCAGGCATTCACACCCCGTGCGTACGCGTCGAGCGCGGCCCGGGTCGTCGGGTCCATTGCGGCGAGGTCGCGGGCCGCAGCCTGGCGCCAGCCCAGGGTGCGTACGAACGCGTCGCTCTTCACCTCGCTCTTGCCGAAGAGCTCAGCCAGGCGCCCTGCGCCCAGGCGGCGCCAGATCTCCATCTGCCACATCCGTTCGGACGCGTGGAGCCAGCCCTCGGCGGCGAAGAGGTCGTCTGCGGTCGAGGCGTAGACCTGCGGGATGCCCGCCGCGTCGCGGACCACCTCCACGTCCGCCGAGAGGCCGGCGAGCGTCGCGGACCCGACGCGCTGCGGGAGGCCCCGCTGGACCACGATGACCAGCCCCGCCGTCGTCGCCAGCAGGACCACCACGAGCAGCACCGCGATGATCGCAAGCGCACGTCCGATCCAGCGCACCGACTCCACCTCCTGCTCCCTGGGCCCGCGGCCCTCGAGCGGCATCATGCGGCGCAGACGGCCACAGGGCAAGGTGGGACTGGCGGCTACGGGGTAGCATGCCGCTTGTCGCCGACGTCCCACACCAGAGACACAGGAGGTGCGCATGCCCACCCGGCGTGCGTTGGTCGCGGCCGTGGTGCCTGCCGTGGTCGTGTTCGGGATCTTCTGGCGCTGGCTCGACGTGCCGGTCTTCATCGCCGGCGGGCTTGGAGCGCTCTTCGCGTGCGCCAGCCTCCTCGTCACGCGCTCGGTGTACGACGAGGCCGAGGCCGAGCTTGAGGCCTGGCGCCGCGCCGCCCCGGACCTCGCCGAGCTCGACCGGCGGCTGCCGGACCGGACGCCGGATCTCGACGGCCCCCTGGCGCGACAGGCCAGCGCCGCTGCCGCGGAGTCGGTGCACCGTGATTGACCCTGCCGAACGGAACGTGACGGACGCCGCCACTGTGCGCGAACGGGCGCTGGCGCGCCTGACGGAGGAGGGGCTGGAGCCCGAGGAGTGGGGGAACGCTCCCGGCGATCGCTACCTGGCCCACCGCCACGACTACGACAAGGTGCTGCTCTGCGTCTCCGGCAGCATCGACTTCTGGTTGCGCGAGCTGGGTCGCATCGCCAGGCTCGAACCTGGTGACCGCCTGGAGCTGCCCTCGAACACGCTCCACGAGGCGGTGGTGGGCCGCGCGGGGGCGCGCTGTCTGGAGGCACACCTGCCGCCCGGCACGCTGCCGCGCCGCGTGCTGCACCGCCCGGGTTGGGCGTTCGGCGCGGACTGAGCGCGAAACCGACGGCGGGCCACGAGCGTAGCGAGATGGAGATGGAGCCCCGGCCAGGGCCGACCTCGGACGGCGACCTGGTCGCCCGGATCGCCGGGGGTGACCAGTCTGCGTTTGCGGAGGTGTACGACCGCTATGCCCAGCCCGTCTTCGGAGCCGCCGTCCGCGTGCTCGGCGACCGGAGCGCGGCCGAGGAGGTGGTGCAGGAAACCTGGCTCGCCCTGTGGAACCACGCCGAGCGGTACGACGCGACGCGTGGATCGCTCGTGGCTTGGTTGCTGGCGATCGCCCGCAACCGCTGTCTGGATCGCTTCCGCGCCGCGCGGCGGCAACCGACCCTCGTCACGATCGGGGCGAGCGACGACGAGTCGGAAGAGGCCCGCCTCGACCGGGCGCTCGCGGCCGGCGATCCGATCGGTGCCGGGGATGCCGACGGTGACCCGGAAGCGGCGGTCACGCGGCGCTGGACGCGGGGCGTGGTGCGTTCGGTAGTGCTGACGCTGCCCGACGACGAGCGGCGGGTGATCGAGCTGGCCTACGACGACGGGCTGAGCCAGAGCGAGATCGCGGCGCAGATCGGGTGGCCGCTCGGCACGGTCAAGACGCGCACGCGGCGGGCGCTGCTGCGGCTGCGCGAGGCGCTCGGTGACGTGCTGCAGGAGACGACGGGAGAGACGACGGCGGGGGAGACGGATCGTGCGCGGTGAGGGGATCGACCACGCGGCTGTGCTCGAGCAGCTGAGCGAGGCCGCGCTTGAGCGGGACGGGATCCGGCGATTGATCGCAGCGGACCCTGCGGTCGCCGCGCACCTGGCCAGCTGTCGCTCGTGTGCGGCCGAGCGCGATGCCTGGCTGCGGACCTCGGACGCGCTGGCGGACGCACTGCGGAGCGGAGCCGCCGGTGTGTCGGGACGGGGCGCGGGTTCCGCCGCTGGGACAGCCGGATCGCGCCGCGCCGTGCGCGCCGGGGAGGTCGCCAGCGCAGATGCCGCGACCGAGCTCCCGCCCGACCTGCGCGCCCGAACCCTGGCCTGGGTCGCGGAGCACGGCATGGCGCGCTCGGCGGAGCCGCCGCCGGCTCCGGCGCCGTCGCTGGCTCAGGTGCCGTCGCTGGCTCAAGGGTCGGCGCCAGCTCCGGCGTCGCCGGCCCTCGGCGCTAGGCAGGGCGCGGCCGAAACGGCGGTCGTCGGCTCCCGTCCGGTGGGTGACTCCGCGCAGCTCGCCCGTCTGTCCCCCGCGCGTCGCCGCCGGCGCATCCTGACGCTGCTCGCCGCGGCGGCGGTGGTCGCGCTGCTCGCCGGCGGTGGCGGTCTGCTCGCCGATCTCGCCCGGCAGCGCGACGTGGCGCTGCAGGAGCGCGACCAGGCCCACGCCCAGGCCCAGCAGCTGGCGCGGGTCACGGGCGTCCTCGATGCGCTCCTGGTCGAACCTGGCAGCCGCCTCGCGCCGCTCGCCAGCACCGCCACCGGCCAGACCATGGGCTCGGTCGTGTGGGGGCCGGGCAGCAACCGCCTGGCGGTCGTGGTCGACGCGCTCGCAGCCCCGCCGCCCGGCAGCACGTACCGCTGTTGGGTGGAGCGGGACGGGGTCCGCCACGTGATCGGCGAGATGCGCTTCGGTGAGGGGCTTGCCTACTGGGCAGGCTGGGTCGACCCAGCGAGCGGGATCGGCCCGGGGAGCCGCTTCGGAGTGAGCCTGGTCAGCGCTTCGGGCGGCGGCGGCGAGGCACCGGCGGTGCTGCTCGCCACCTTCTGAGTCGACCGCGCCGCTGGCCCGCCCGCCAGCGATCGTTCTCGGGTACGCTCTGCGACGTGAGCGCGCGCGAGACGATCCACAAGGTGCGGTCGGTGCGGCTGGTCCCGCCCGACGACCCTGCCTACCTGGCCGCGATGGCGGAACAGGCGCTCGCCCATCGCCATTTCGGCCCCAAGGAAGCGCAGACTGCCACGTACCGCGTCAGCAGCCGCGTCGAGCTCGCGGTACGCGGCTGGTTGGCCGAGCGGGTGCCGCTCCTCGAGCAGCGCATCATCGCCGCGGACGTGCTCTTCCGCGACGCCCGCAGCTACGTGCCGCTCTTCCTGGAGCTCGACGCGGTCCAGGGAGCGCACGGTGTGCCGACCCGCATCTTCGAGGTGAAGTTCACGAGCAACGCCGCCGCCCTGCGCCGCGGCTTCGCGCAGCTCGCTCGTGCGCGCCGGCTGCTCGAGGCGCGCTACGAGCGAGTCGAGGCCGTTGTGATCCTGGTGCAGGCCGACCGCGGCCCACTCGTGCTGGACGACCCGCATCTCGCCGACGTGGTCACGGTGGAGGTGGCGGACTTGACGGGGGCGGCGCCGCTGCCGGCGCGTCCGGTCCTGCGCCTCGACCCCGCGACGCTCGCCGCCTTCCTGGCCCCGGAGGACCGCGCGCTACTGCACGCGGCCCGCGACGAGAGCGATGCCAATGTCTCGGCGCGCCAGGAACGCAGCGCGGCGGTCGAACGGGGCGAGCAGGTCCCGCCTCGCGAGCGGCAGATCCGAGTCGGCGCCACGCTCTCGTTCGGGGACGAGCCGGAGGCGGACGACCGGCTCGCCGATTCGCCGTTCGCCGCGCTGCGCCGGCTGGGCACAGACGAGCCCGAGGCCCCCGATGCCTGATCAGAGGCGGCGGCCGACCGGCCGCAGCTCGCCCGCGGTGGCCAAGTTGGGGAATCCGGTCCCCGAGCCCGCCGTCACCGCGATGTTCGACGCCATCGCGCCCGCCTACGACCGCATGAACTCGCTGATGACGCTGGGGCGCGACGCGGGCTGGCGCCGGGCGGCCCGCGACGCGACCGGGCTGCGCACCGGCGACGCCGCCATCGACGTCGCCTGCGGCACCGGCAAGTTGGCCGCCCTGCTCGCCGAAACCGTGGGTCCCTTCGGGCGGGTCGAGGCGGTGGACCTTTCCGAGGGCATGATCGCCCGGGGCCGGCGCGTCTACCGCGACCTGGTGCAGCTGCACTTCCGGGTGGCCAATGCGCTCGCGCTGCCCTACGCCGACGGCGAGTTCGATGCCGCGACGATCGCCTTCGGCCTGCGGAACCTGGCGGACTATGAGGCCGGCTTTCGTGAGATGGCGCGGGTTGTGCGGCCCGGCGGGACGGTCGTCTGCCTGGAGCTCTCGCTGCCACGCTGGCGGACGTACGCGCGGTTCTACCATGCCCTCTTCCGCCGGGTCGCGCCACTGGCCGGCGCGATCGTGGCCCGGCAGGGCGGCGCCTACCGGTACCTGCCCGACTCGCTCGATGCGTTCCCCTCGGCCGAGCAGCTCGCCGCCACCATGCGCGCGGCTGGTCTGGTCGACGTCGCGTACCGGCGTCTCACCACGGGGGTCGTCGCGCTCCACCGCGGGCGTGTGCCGCTGCGGGGCTGAAGCCGCCGCCGCGCTGCGGCGGCCGAACGGAGAACGTGCTCAGCGCCCCGGGCGGTCCGGTCTCGAGGAGGGCCGCTCCAGCCAGATGAGCCGCGCGTCCTCGCGGTCAGGGTCGTCGTCGGCCGGCTCGCTCGCCGGGGCGAACCTCGTCTCGTCGGCTGGCTCGAACGGATCGGCGTCCCGCAGGTAGCTCCGGTGCAACGCCAGCACCTGCGCCACCAGGTCGGCCGGCGCGATCCCGCCCGCCCGCTCGATCATCCGGGAGATCCACTCGGCTTCGGGGCCGCGCTCCGTGTCGGCCACGTCCTCCTCTTCGCGGGCCATCTGTCCGCGGACCAGCCAGACGAGCGCGCCACCTACCGCCAGCCCCACCACCAGGAACCACCACGCGTATTCGCCGTTCATCCCGGCGCAGTATAGGTGCGCGGGGCAGGGTGGCCCGGTTCCCGCTATCCTCGTCCGATGGTGCCGCTCGGCCTCATCGACATCCGTCCCGCCTCCACCGCGCTCCAGCTCGGGCCGGTCACGATCGACTGGTACGGGATCGGCTACGCCCTCGCGTTGGCGGTCGGGGTCTGGGTCGCCTCCCGGCAGGCGCGGCTGCGGCACGAGAACCCCGACCACATCGGCAACGCGATCGTCCTCGTCTTCGTCCTTGGCCTGGTCGGGGCGCGCCTCTACCACCTGATCGATCAGTGGAACACGCTCTACGCCGCAGACCCGATCAAGGCGATCCTGCCGCCGTACACCGGGCTCGGCGTTTACGGCGGGATCGTGGGCGGCATCGTGGCCGCCCTCATCTACACCCGGCGGCACCGCCTCTCGTTCCTGCGCTGGGCCGACATCGCGGTTCCCGCCCTGCTGCTCGGTCAGGCGATCGCGCGCTGGGGCAACTTCTTCAACCAGGAGCTGTACGGGCCGCCCACGAACCTGCCGTGGGGGATCGCCATCGACTGCTCGAAGCGGGTCGCGGAATACGCCTGCGCGTTGTACCCGCCGAACACCGGGTTTCAGCCGCTCTTCTTCTACGAGTCGTCGCTCGACTTCATCGGCGCGCTGATCGCGCTCTGGCTGGCCCGGCGGGCCGCGGAACGGCTGCGCGACGGCGACCTGATGGCGTTCTGGCTGATCTGGTACGGCGGCGTCCGCTCGGTCCTCGAGACCTTCCGGCTCGGCTACGACTGGACCTTCTTCGGGGTACCAACGGCGATCCTGGTCGGGCTCGCGGCGATGGCCTTCGGCGTGACCATGATCGTCCGGCGGCACCGCGGACCGGGCCCGTCGACGGCGGAGCTCGACCGCGAGCGGGAGGCGGCTGAACGTGCCGCCCCTTCCGGTGAGGAGGCGGCGGCGGGCACGGGCGCGCAGACGCCGGCCTGAACGTGGACGTCCACGAGTCGATCCTCGACGTCATCGGCGGTACGCCCCTGGTGCGCCTCGCCCGCGTCTCCCGCGATCTGGGTCCCGCGGAGCGACGCCCCACGCTGCTCGGCAAGCTCGAGATGCTCAACCCCGGCGGCTCGGTCAAGGACCGCATCGCGCTGGGCATGATCGAGGCCGCCGAGCGTGCCGGGCTGCTTCGCCCCGGCGGCACGATCGTGGAGCCGACGAGCGGCAACACCGGGCACGGCCTGGCGATCGCTGCCGCCCTCAAGGGGTACCGCTGCATCTTCGTGATGGCCGACAAACAGTCGGCCGAGAAGCAGGCGCTGCTGCGTGCCTACGGCGCCGAGGTGGTCCTGTGCCCCACCAACGTGCCCCCGGAGTCACCGGAGAGTTACTACGCGGTGGCGCGGCGGTTGACCCGCGACATCCCGGGCGCCTTCCAGCCCGACCAGTACTCGAACCCCCAGAACCCGACCGCGCACGAAGCGACCACCGGGCCCGAGATCTGGACGCAGACCGCCGGCCGCATCACGCACTTCGTCTGCGGTGTGGGCACCGGCGGCACGATCACGGGGGCGGCGCGGTATCTGAAGGCGCGCCGGCCGGAGCTCGTCGTCGTCGGCGCCGACCCGGAGGGCAGCGTGCTGTCGGGCGACACCGCGCGGCCGTACCTGACCGAGGGCGTCGGCGAGGATTTCTTCCCCGCGACGCTCGAACCGGCGCTGGTGGACCGCTGGGTGCGTGTCTCGGACCGCGAGGCGTTCGCGGCGGCGCGGCGCCTGACGCGGGAGGAGGGGATCCTGGCCGGGGAGTCGTGCGGGACGGCGCTCGTGGCGGCGCTGCAGGTCGGCCGCGAGCTGACCGCGGCGGGAGCCGGTCCGGACGCGGTCGTGGTGGTCCTCTTGCCCGACACGGGGCGGAACTACCTATCCAAGCTGTACAACGATGAGTGGATGCGCCAGCACGGCCTGCTCGGGACGACCGGGGCGCTGGTGCGGGTCGGCGAGCTCCTGCGCGATCGCCACCACGGCGCCGACCTGCCACCGCTCGTGATCGCCCGGACCACCGACAGCGTCGGCGAGGCGATCGAGCGGATGCAGCGGTTCGGCATCAGCCAGATGCCGGTGACGGAGGCGGAGGGCGACGCCAGTGCCGGGCTCGTGGGCTCGATCGCGGAGAAGGGGCTGTTGGAGCGTGCGTTCCGCGACCCGGGGGTGGTCGCGCGGACCGTGGGCGAGGTGATGGACCCGCCGCTTCCGGTGGTGGCGGACACGGCTGCGCTCGACGAGGCGTTCGCGCTGCTGTCGGCGGGGGCGCCGGCGGTGCTCGCCGTGCGGGACGGTTGTGCGATCGGCGTGGTGACGAAACTCGACGTGCTGGAGTATCTGGCGCACCAGGCGGTGCGCGAGGGCTGACCGTCGCGCCGCAGCGCGCGCCATTGGGTACACTCGGGTCCTTGCGACTGCCCCGTTTCGGCCGGGCCGAGGGGCGGACCGCCCCGCACCCACAGTGCGCAGGAGCTCGATGTGACGGACGTCCTGACACCCCAGCGTTCCACCTCCCCATCCGTGCACGCCAACCTGTCCGTGCCCGCGCTCTACGAAGCGGCGATCCGGAACCACGAGGGGGTGATCGCCGTCGGAGGGGCGCTCGTCGTGGAGACCGGCCAACACACCGGCCGCTCCCCGAACGACAAGTTCATCGTCGACGAGCCGAGCAGCTCGGCGCACGTCTGGTGGGGCGAGATCAACCGACCCATCAGCGAGGATCGGTACGCGGCGTTGCGCGCGCGGGTGATGGCGCATCTGGCCGAGCGCGAGGTGTTCGTGCAGGACTGCTTCGTGGGCGCGGACCCGGCCCACCGGCGCTCCCTGCGCGTCACCACCGAGACCGCGTGGGCGAGCCTCTTCGCCGACAACCTCTTCATCCGGCCGAGCGCCGCCGAGCTCGCGCACTTCGAGCCGAACTTCCTCGTCTTCGACGCGCCGACGCTGCGGGCCGATCCGGCCCGCGACGGGACGCGCACGGAGACCTTCATCCTGCTGCACCTGGGGCGCCGGGAGGTGCTGATCGGCGGCACAGCCTACGCCGGCGAGATCAAGAAGAGCGTCTTCTCGGTGATGAACTACTTGCTCCCCGACGAGGGCGTGCTGCCGATGCATTGTTCGGCGAACGTCGGCGCGGCCGGCGACGTGGCGATCTTCTTCGGCCTCTCCGGGACCGGCAAGACGAGCCTCTCCGCGGACCCCGAACGCACGCTGATCGGCGACGACGAGCATGGCTGGGGCGACAACGGCGTCTTCAACTTCGAGGGCGGCTGCTACGCCAAGATGATCCGGCTCTCCGCGACGGCTGAACCCGATATCTACGCTGCGACACGTGAGTTCGGCACCATCCTCGAGAACGTGGTGATCGACCCGGTCACGCGTGAGCTGGACCTGGACTCCGACGCGCTGACCGAGAACACGCGCGGCGCCTATCCGCTGGAGTTCATCCGCAATGCCTCACCGACCGGCCGAGCGGGTCAGCCGTCGAACGTCGTCTTCCTGACCGCCGATGCCTTCGGCGTGCTGCCGCCGATCGCGCGCATCAGCCCCGCCCAGGCGATGTACCACTTCATCTCGGGGTACACGGCCAAAGTCGCCGGCACGGAAGTCGGCGTCACCGAGCCCACGGCGACCTTCTCGACCTGCTTCGGGGCGCCGTTCATGCCACGCCACCCCGGCGTCTACGCGCGGCTCCTGGGGGAACGCATCGAGCGCTACGGCGTCCGCACGTGGCTCATCAACACCGGATGGACAGGCGGCCCGTACGGGGTCGGCCATCGGATCAGCATCGCCCACACCCGTGCCATGGTGCGCGCGGCGCTCGCGGGCGAGCTGGAGGGGGTCCCGCTGGTCACCGACCCGATCTTCGGGCTGCAGGTCCCCACGGCCTGCCCGGGTGTCCCGGCAGCGGTCCTCCAGCCCCGCTCGACGTGGTCGGACCCCGCCGCGTACGACGCACAGGCCCGCAAACTCGCCCGGATGTTCGTGGAGAACTTCCGGGCCTTCGCCGATGGCGTGTCGCCGGAGATCCTGGCGGCCGCTCCCAGGATTGCATGAGGACGCGATGAGCGAGACGGCACATCTTCAGGTCGGGCAGGCGCAGCTCACCGTCGACGGCAAGACGCTGGCGCTGCCGGTCGAGGAGGGCACCGAGGGCGAGCGTGGCATCCAGATCGGGAGTCTGCTCCGCGATGCCGGTGTCACGACGCTCGACTACGGGTTCGCCAACACCGCGGTGACGCGCAGCGCGATCACCTTCATCGACGGCGACGCCGGGATCGTGCGATACCGCGGGTACCCCATCGAGCAGCTCTGCGCGCACTCGAACTTCCTCGAGGTCGCCTACCTGCTGATCTACGGTGAGCTGCCCACCGGCGACCAGTGCACGACCTGGACGAGGGAGCTCAAACGCCACACGCTGCTGCACGAGGACCTGCGCCGCTTCTTCGACGCGTTCCCGCGCGACGCGCATCCCATGGCGGTGCTCGCGTCGGCCGTGGCCGCGCTGGGTACCTTCTACCAAGACACCGACGACCCGTACGATCCCGACGACGTCGAGATCAGCACGGTGCGCCTGATCGCCAAGGTCCCCACGATCATCGCCTTCGCCTACAAGCGCTCGATCGGTCAGTCGCCGGTCTATCCGAACAACCGGCTCGAGTACGTCGAGAACTTCCTGCGCATGATGTTCGCGGTGCCCGCGGAAGACTACGAGGTCGACCCCGACGTTGCCGACGTGCTGCGCCAGCTGCTGATCCTCCACGCCGACCACGAGCAGAACTGCTCGACCTCCACGGTCCGCATGGTGGGCTCGGCACGGGCGAACCTCTACGCCTCGGTCTCGGCCGGCGTCTCGGCGCTCTGGGGCCCGCTCCACGGCGGGGCGAACCAGGAAGTAGTCGAGATGCTCGAACAGATCGCGGCCGACGGCGGGGACGTCCACAGGGCGATCGCGCGGGCCAAGGACCGCAACGATCGGTTCCGGCTGATGGGCTTCGGGCACCGCGTCTATCGCAACTACGACCCTCGCGCGCGGATCATCAAGCAGGCGGCGCAGCGCATTCTGAGCAAGCTCGGTGCCGACGACCGCCTGCTCCAGATCGCGCTCCGCCTGGAGGAGGCCGCGCTTGCCGACGAGTACTTCATCGAGCGCAAGCTCTATCCGAACCTCGATTTCTACAGCGGCATCATCTACCGGGCGCTGGGCTTCCCAACCAAGATGTACCCTGCCCTCTTCGCCATGGGCCGTATGCCCGGGTGGATCGCGCAGTGGCGCGAGTTGATGGCCGACCCGGAGACGAAGATCGGCCGGCCGCGGCAGATCTACACGGGGCCCACCAGGCGCGACTTCGTGCCGCTCGACCGGCGCGGGGATGGCCAGACCGTCGCGTGCGGCGAGGAACCGAGCGCCACGCCGGCCTGACCGCGAGCCCGGCATCCCCTCGTGAGCGACGCGCAGCGACTCGTCCTGGTCGGGGCGGGTTTTACGCTCGTCGTCGCGCTGCTCGGCCTGGTCGAGGCGTGGCTCTACGCGGGGCCAGAGCTGCTGCGCACATGGGCGGGTCGTCTACCGGAAGCGGCCGCGCTGATGGTCGCCGGGACGCTGCTGGCCGTTGCCGCCCTGCCCGCGCTCCGCGCGCACGGGGCGGTCTACGTGGTCCTCGGCGCGGCAGCGGTGGCGTTGCACCAGGTCCGGGTTCCCGCCGCGCGCCGTGCGCTGACGCTCCCGCGCGCGGCGGCGCTCCTCCTGCTCGGCGCCGTCGGGCTCGCCCTCTTCGTAGGACTGGCGTTCGGCGCGCTCGCCGGGGCCCCGGCCGGCTGATCGTGCCGGCCTACGCGGTGTCGAGCGCGCGGAGCACGTCATCGACTAGGTCGGCGGGATGCTCCACCCCGACGGAGAGCCGCACCAGGGCCGCGGGGACCGCGAGCGGGGAGCCGGCCGCCGCAGCGTGCGTCATGGCCGCCGGCACCTCGACCAGCGACTCGACGCCGCCCAGGGACTCGGCCAGGGCGAAGATGCGCGTCGCCTCGGCAAAGCGGCGCGCACGTTCCTCCGCGGTCCGGCCGTGGCGGGGCGCCGGCGCAAAGCTGACCATCCCGCCGGCGAAGCGCATCTGGCGCGCCGCCAGGTCGGCCTGCGGGTGCGCGTGGGGACCCGAGGTGAGGCCGGGGTAGCGCACGAGTGCCACGTCGGCGCGGCCGGCCAGCGCCTCGGCCACGCGTTGCGCATTCGCGGCGTGGCGCTCGACCCGCAGCGCGAGCGTGCGCAGGCCGCGCAGGACCAGGAAGCAGTCGAGCGGGCCCGGGACGGCCCCGCCGGCGTTCTGCAGGAACGCCAGCCGCTCGCCAAGGTCGTCGCGCGCGGTCGCGACGACGCCGCTGATCACGTCCGAGTGGCCGCCCAGGTACTTGGTCGCGCTGTGCACCACGATATCCGCGCCCAGCTCGATCGGCCGCTGGGCCAGCGGCGTGGCGAACGTGTTGTCCACCACGAGGATGGGCCGTTCGCCACGGGCCCCGCGGAGCGGCGCGAGCGCCTGCGCCACCGCGGCGATGTCGATCAGCTTGAGCAACGGGTTGGACGGCGTCTCGATCCAGACCATCCGGGTCCGCCGCGTGCACGCCTGGGCCAGCACCCCCGCCGGGTCCTCCGAGAGATCCAGGTAGCGGGCCTCGATGCCGGTCGGGCGCAGGACGCGCTCGAAGTAGCGGTAGGTCCCGCCGTAGACGTCGTCGCTGACCAAGAGCTCCTCGCCGGGCAGCACGAGCTGGGCGACGGCGGCGCTGGCGGCCGACCCGCTCGCATAGGCGAGCCCCCGCGCGGCGCCCTCCAGCGCTGCCACGGCCCGCTCGAGGCGAGACCGCGTCGGGTTGCCGGTCCGCGCGTACTCCCAACCGCCGCGCGGCCGGCCCACGCCGTCCTGGACGAAGGTGCTGGTCTGGTAGATCGGGGGCGCGACCGCGCCGGTCAGTGCGTCGGCTTCCAGGCCGGCGTGCACCGCCAGCGTCTCGGGGTGCCATGCGGGCCGGTCGAGCCGGTGCTGGGGATCGCTCATCGTCATCCTCGTGCGCGCCATCCCTGCCCGCTCTGGGCGGCCTCCGGGCGCTCCGGGGCGAGTATGACGGACCGGCGGCGCGCGTAGAATCGCCGCCGTCAACTTCCCCGCACAGAGGTGGTCACGTGCCGCAGGCTCGCATGCCCCGCCGGAAGGTCACTGTCATCGGTGCCGGCAACGTCGGCGCCACGGTCGCGCAGCGCGTGGTCGAAACCGGCCTCGCCGACGTCGTGCTCCTCGACATCGTGCCCGGGCTGCCCCAGGGCAAGGCGCTCGACCTCGCCGAGGCCGCCCCGATCCTCGGCTACGACGTGGGCGTGATCGGCACCAACGACTACGCGGACACGGCCGATTCGACCATGATCGTGGTGACCTCCGGACTCGCGCGTCAGCCCGGCATGAGCCGCGACGACCTCCTGATGAAGAACGCGCAGATCGTGAGCGACGTGGTCGGGCAGGCCGCCAGACACTCGCCCAACGCCGTGATCGTGGTGGTCACGAACCCCCTCGACGCCATGTGCCACGTCGCTCTCAAGGCCAGTGGCTTCCCGCATCGGCGCGTGGTCGGGATGGCCGGCGTCCTCGACGCGGCGCGCTTTCGCACGTTCATGGCGATGGAACTGGGCGTCTCGCCGGCCAACACCTGTGCGTTCGTCCTCGGTGGGCACGGCGATACGATGGTTCCCGTGCCGCGCTACGCGACGGTCGGCGGGATCCCGCTGCCGCAGTTGATGTCGCAGGACACGATCGAGCGACTCGTGCAGCGCACCCGCGACGGTGGCGCTGAGATCGTCTCGCTGCTCAAGAGCGGCAGCGCCTACTACGCGCCTGGCGCGGCCACCGCCGAGATGATCGACGCGATCCTCGAGGATCGGCACAAGATCCTGCCTTGCTCTGCGTACCTGCAGGGCGAGTACGGCGTGCAGGGGCTCTTCGTGGGCGTGCCGGTGCGGCTCAGCCGCGCCGGGGTCGAGGAGGTCGTCGAGGTCGAGCTGACAGACGACGAGCGCCGGGAGTTCGGGCGCTCGGCCGCTGCGGTGAAGGAGCTGGTCGAGAAGCTCGGCACCTACGCGTAGGCGACCGGACGGTCGGCCATGGCCGAACGGGATCCCGGTGCGCCACGAGGCGGTTGCTCGGCCGTGGGCGTCGAGCGCCGGCCAGGCCTTCGGGTCGGGGCTCGGTCCGGCAGACTGGCCCCGGCCATCAATCCAGGGCGTCGGCGCCGAAGACGGCGACGCCGCCCACGATGGTCGCGACGACCGCGATCCCGTCGCTGCCCGCGGCCCACGCCTCCGGGGGGGCCGCGCGCGGGTCGGCCGAGAGCACCACCAGATCGGCGCGCAGGCCCGGCGCCAGACGCCCGCTGTGCGCCTCGTCGTGCGCGGCCCAGGCCGCATCGGCCGTCCACGCCCGCAGCGCTTCGTGGACCGTCGGACCGGGATCGTCGTGCAGGCGGCGTCGGGACGGGCCAGCGAGCCGAAGCGCGGCGCGGAGCCCGTCGAGCGGCGCGCCCGGCGAGAACGGCCGATCGCTCGCGAACGCCACGCGGAGGCCCGCGTCGAGCCAGCGTCGATAGGCGTACAGATGCGCGGTCCGATCGCCGAGCCGCTCGAGGTAGACGTCGCCCGTCACCGCCACGAACTCTGGCTGCAGCACGGCGATCACTCCTAGCTCGATCGCCTCTCGGAGCAGATCGGGTGACAGGATCATCGCGTGCTCGATCCGGTGGCGGTGGTCCGCCCGGGGAGCGGTCGCGAGGATCGCACGGTAGGCCTCGAGCGCAAGCGCAACGCCCGCGTCCCCGATCGCGTGTGTTGCCAGTTGCCAGCCCGCGAGGTGCGCGCGCCGCAGCCGCTCGGTTAGCTCGGCCGGATCGCGGGCCGGTCTACCACGCGCCAACTCCGTCGGCCGCACCGCTGCATCCGCGTATGGCTCGCGCAGCCATGCGTCGGCGGTGCTGAGAGCGCCGTCGGCGAAGAACTTGGCGGGACCCACCCGGATGTGCTCGCGCACGTCCGGCGGGATGAGGGCCGCGATGTCGGTCGGGGTGGGCGGGTCCTCGTCGGCCGCCGCCAGGTGCGCCAGCCCCGGCATCAGCGTGAGACGCTGGGGGAGATCGCGGTCGAGCGCGGCGCCCGCATACGCCGCCAGCTCCGCGACCAGGTCACCGAGCGCCCCGACGTGCGCGTCGGCGACGGCCGTCACGCCGGCGGCGGAGAGCTGCGTCGCTACGCGGCGGAGCGCCGCCCGCAGCGCCTCCGGGGTGAGCGGCGGCAGCGCGGCCGCGAAGGGCGCCACGGGATCGGAGCCGCGCACGAGCCCGGTCGGCTCGCCGTGCGCGTCGCGTTCGATCGTCGCGCCAGGTAGGTCCGCGCGGGCTGCGGTGATCCCCGCGTAGGCGAGCGCGAGCGAGTTGCCCAGGGCGGCGTGTCCGCTCCCGTGGTGCAGCAGGACCGGCAGGTCGGGGACCGCGCGGTCCAGCTCGTCGCGCGTCGGGTCGCGCCCCTCGCGCCAGGCCGACGGGTGGTACCAGGCCTCGACCCATGGCTCGGACTCGTACGAGGCGCGGGCGTCGGCCGCCGCGGCGGCGAGCCGGCGCAATCCTGCAGGCAGATCGGGAGCCGTCGTGAGGTCCACCCAGGCCGCCCGCAGCCCCTCGGCGAGCGGGTGCGCGTGCTGGTCCTGGAAGCCCGGGAGGACGGCAGCACCGCCGAGGTCCACGAGGCGCGTTCCTGGTCCGGCAAGGGCGAGGACGTCCTCCTCGTCACCCACCGCGAGGATCCGGCCGCCGCCGATCGCGAGCGCGCGATGCGCACGGACGGGCCGCGCGTCGCGCGGGCCCCCACGCAGACCGCCGCGCCCAGGCGTGTCGCGTGTCGCGGTCCCAGGGGAGGCCCCACCCGCGCCGGTCATCCCGGCCTCCGGAACGTCGTCCATGGTGAGGAGCGGTCCGCCGTGCAGGATCAGCTCCGGGCCCGATTGCTCTGCCATCGTCCTCCGTTTCGCCGACTACACTACCGCCAATGGCCGTGCCGACGCCGTCCCGCGCCACCGCGCGCTGCGACGCGATCGTCTGAGGTCTGCGGTGCCGCTCGCGCTCGTCACGCTCACGTTCGACCCGACCGTGCGGGCCGGTCCGCTTGCGATCCGCTGGGAGACGCTCGGCCTCGCGGCCGCCCTCTTCGTCGCGCTCCTCGCGGCGGCCGCGTTCGTGCGCCGGAGCGGACGCGTCGCGCACCTCTCTCGGCTGCGCTCGGACGACCTCTTCTACCTCGTGCTGGCGGCCGTCCCCGGTGCCGTCGTCGGTGGCCGGCTCTTGGTCGCCCTCGACTACCTCCCCTACTACCGCGTCCATCCCGCGGCGCTGCTCGACCCCGCGCAGGGGAGCCTCTCGCTGCTCGGCGCGGTCCTCGGCGGGACGGTCACGGCGGCGTACATGTGCCGCTTACTGGAGATCCCGGCGAGCCGCTGGCTCGACGCGCTCGCCGTCCCGCTGCTCGTCGCGATCGGGTTGGGCAAGCTCGCCTACCTGCTCGGTGGCGGGGGCCAGGGGCTGCCGTTCGCCGGACCATGGGCGCTGGCGTTCGCCGGTTCGGGCCCGTGGCTCTCGCCGGCAGCAGCGATCCCGGCCCACCCGAGCCAGGTGTATGAGGCGCTCTGGGCGTGTGGTGGCGTTCTCCTGGTGCTGGGGCTCCGGACGGAGCGGGTGACCGCGCGTCTGCCGGCGGGGCTGCGGCAGGCCGGCGGCTGGCTGGCGATGCGCCGGGCGCGCGGCGTGGAGACCGCTCCGGGCGAGCTGCGGTTCGGCTACTGCTACTTGGCCGCGCTCGTCTGGTGGCTCGCCGGGCGCGTGCTCGTCGGCTTCACCTGGCGCGCCGAGGCGGCGGTCGCCGTTCTGAACGTCGAACAGGTCGCGGCGCTGACGGTCCTGGTCGCGCTGCTCGCCGTCACCACGTGGTGGGCGCGGCCCGGCCGCTTCGCCGGGGACGAGATGCCCGCCGGAGCCGCCGCGCCCCCCGACGCCGGATCGCGGTATCGTTAACCACTCGCCCGCGCGGGCGAGTCGGAGGGACGATCGACGGGGGACGTACGATGGCACAGCTGATCGAGCAGGCTCCGCAGCAGCGCAGCGCCGAACTGGAACGGTTGGGCCACTGGATCGGCGGTCGGCTGGTCCCCGCCTCGTCCGGACGCTACGGACCCGTCTACAACCCGGCCAGCGGGCGCGTCGCCCGCGAGGTCGGCTTCGCCTCCGCAGAGGATGTCGACGCGGCCGTGCAGGCGGCGCGCGACGCCTTCCCGGCCTGGCGCGCCACCTCGCTGTCGCGCAAGACCGAGATCCTCTTCCGCATGCGGAACCTGGTCGAGTCGCACCGCGACGAGCTGGCGCGGACCGTCAGCGCCGAACACGGCAAGGTGGAGTCCGACGCGTACGGGGAGGTGTCGCGCGGCCTCGAGAACCTCGAGTTCGCCTGCGGCGTCCCGCAGCTCCTCAAGGGCGGCTTCAGCGAGCAGGTCTCGACCGGCATCGACGTCTACCAGATTCGCCAGCCGCTGGGGGTCGTGGCCGGCATCACGCCGTTCAACTTCCCGGCGATGGTGCCGCTCTGGATGCTCACCAACGCGATCGCCTGCGGCAACACGTTCGTGCTGAAGCCTTCGGAGAAGGACCCCTCTGCCTCCCAGCTGTTGGCGCGCCTCTTCCAGCAGGCCGGGCTGCCCGACGGCGTCTTCAACGTCGTCAACGGGGACAAGGTCGCCGTCGACCGGATCCTCGAGCACCCTGACATCGCCGCCGTCAGCTTCGTGGGGTCCACCCCGATCGCGCGGTACGTCTACCAGCACGCCACGGCGAACGGCAAGCGCTGCCAGGCGCTGGGCGGGGCGAAGAACCACATGGTGGTGCTTCCGGACGCCGACATCGAGATGGCGGCCGACGCCGCGGTGTCGGCCGGGTACGGGTCAGCCGGCGAGCGCTGTATGGCGATCGCGACCGTTGTGGCGGTGGGCGAGGTGGCCGATCCGCTCGTCGAGGCGATCCGCGCCCGGCTGCCCAGGGTGAAACTCGGCCCGGGCACCGATCCGGAGGCCCAGATGGGCCCGCTCATCACGCGCGAGCATCGCGACCGCGTCGCCGGCTACCTGGACAGTGCAGCCCGGCAAGGCGCGCAGGTCGTCGCCGACGGGCGGGAGCACGAGCTGTACCGCTCCGAGGGCTTCTTCTTGGGGGTCTCGCTCGTCGACCATGTCACCCCGGAGATGGACTGCTACCGGGACGAGATCTTCGGGCCCGTGCTGACCGTGGTACGGGTCCCGACGTATACCGACGCCGTGCGGCTCATCAACCAGAACCCCTGGGGCAACGGGACGGCGATCTTCACCCGGGACGGCGGGGCGGCCCGCCAGTTCCAGTTCGACGTCAACGTCGGGATGGTCGGGGTCAACGTGCCGATCCCGGTGCCGGTCGCCTACTACTCGTTCGGGGGCTGGAAGTCGTCGCTCTTCGGTGACTTGCACATGTACGGCCCGGAGGGGATCCAGTTCTACACGCGCGCCAAGGTGGTGACCGCGCGCTGGCCGGACCCCGGCACCTCGAAGGTGGACTTGGGTTTCCCGCGGACTCGGTAGGGGCGGGCCCCGCAGTTCGGCGCGACACCGCCCGGGACCGCCGCCGCGGGGTCGGCCGAGACGAGGGACGACACGGAGCGCTGGCCGGGCCGCGACGGCGTGCGCGCCTAGGGGTGCCGGACCCGCCGGTCGACACGACCCGGCCGCCCCAGCAGGAACCCCTGGCCGAGCTGCACGCCCAGCGATACCAGCGTCCGCAGCTCCGCATCAGTCTCGATACCCTCCGCGACGATGCGGCGTCGGCTCGCGCGTCCATAGAACTCCATCCCGACGACGATGGCCTGGCGGGCCGGATCGCGGTCGACGCCATGGATCAGCGCCTGATCGATCTTCACGAACGCGGGGTTCAGCTCGACGACGTGGCGCAAGTCGGCATAGCCAGCGCCGACGTCGTCGACGGCCACCGACACATGGTGGCCGAACGCCGCAAGGCGCGATCGGAAGGCGGCGTAATCGTCGATCGCCGAGTGCTCCGTAATTTCGAGCACGATGCGCCGGTCCGCGCCCCGCAGCAGCGTGCACAGCGGTTCGCCGGCCAGCACGAGGGACGGCGAGGCGTTCATGGCGAGCCACTGGTGACGGGGCAAGGCCCGCGCCGCCGTGAGCGCGCTCTCCAACGT
>JAKAMV010000737.1 GCA_021812735.1 Chloroflexota bacterium
CCTTGAAGCGTTCCGCCGCGGAGGGGTCGGTGTTGACGTCCGGGTGCCACTGCTGGGCGAGCTTGCGGAACGCGCGTTTGATCTCGGCGTCCGTCGCGCCGCGCGGGACGCCGAGGACGTCGTAGTAGTCGCGACTGGTGGCCATGCGCACGCAAGTATAGGGAAGGGGGCCGGCGGGCTCGGCGGGCTCGGCGGCACGCGCATGGCGCACCCGCGCGACTCGGGGCGGCCGGTGCCCGGATGACGGCGACCCCTACCACGCCCCGAGGCGGCCGGTGTCCGGATGACGGCGACCCCTGCCACGTCCCGGCGTTACTATCGGCGGCGTGCCCGACCCTCGCACGGTGGCGGCGCCCGTCGCGCGCCGCTTCCTCGTCCTGCGCCACTTCCTCACGCCCCCGCCGTCGCTGCTCGCCGCCGCATGAGTAGCGCGCCGTCCGCCGCGCCGTCCGCGCTGCGCCCCGACCGCGCGCGCCGCTGGCTGCCGGTCTTGGCCGCGTTCGTCGTCGGTGCCATCGCCTACGCCGGCCTCTACTGCTTCCCGCCGATCTCCGTGGCCTACGCCACCGAGTTCGGCATCGGTCGAACCGTCGCGGTCGCGCCATGGACCCTCTTCCTCCTCGTGACCGGCCTCTCGAGCCCGCTGCTCGGCCGCGCCTACGACCTGATCGCGGACCGCTGGCTGCTTGCGGCCGGCCTGCTCCTGATGGCGATCGGCTGGGGCGTGGCGGCGCTCGCCACGGACGTGCGCCTGCTCGTGGTGGCCTACGGGCTTCTGCTCGCGGTCGGCCTCGAGCTCGTGTTCGTGGGCACCACGACGGCGATCTCGCGCCGCTACGCCGGCGTGACCGGGCTGGCGCTCGGGATCGCGTACGCCGGCCCCGGCGCGGGCGTGGCCGTCGCGCTGCCGCTGGTGACGCCGGCGATCCCACTGCTCGGTTGGCGTGAGATCGTGGCGATCTTCGGAGTCCTCGCGCTGGCCGGCCTGCCGTTCGTCTGGCTGATGACGAGCGGCCCGGCGATCCTGATCCCGGCCCGTGCTCCGCGGCACCCCGCTGCGACACCTACGGCCGCGACGACCCTCAGCGCCGGCGCGCTGCATGAGACATCCGCCCCGGGGGCGGTCGGTGCGGCTCAGGAGGTCGCTCCAGCCGGTGACCTGGGCCGGCCCGACACGCTCCGCCGGACGCTCCGCACCGCTCGTTTCTGGATGCTGTTCCTGGGGGCAGTCGCGATCGGCGTGATGGACGAGGGCGTCTTCCAGACGTTCTTGCCGCACGCTACTCGGCAGGGCGTGCCCGAGGCGCTGGCGGCCCAAGGACTCGCCGTCGAATCGGTCTCGTACATCGTCGGGCAGCTCGTCGGCGGGGCGCTCTCCGATCGGCTTGGAAGGCGCGCGGTCGGGCTCGCCGCGCTCGTCGTCGTCGCGCTCGGCTCGACCGCCGCGTTCGGCGCGACCGGCGCGACCGCGGAGGTCGCCGTGGCCGGCGTGGTCCTGCACGGCTTCGGCATGGGGGCCACCATCGCGGTCCGCTCGGCCGCCTTCAGCGATGTCTTCGGCGGCCCCAACTTCGGGTCGATCTTCGGCGTGCTCGCGGTGGCCTACCCGCTCGGCGGCATCCTGCCGGTCGAGCTCGGTGGGATCAGCGTGGACCGTCTGGGCACCTACTGGCCAGTCTACGGACTGGTGATGGCCGCCGTGCTGGTGTGGGGTATCGCCCTCCTGGTCGCGGGACCGCGGTGGCACGGCCGGGCCGGGCGCTCGCGCCTGCGGCGCGCGGTCGGGCGCGCCTGACGCCAGGCTGCGTCAGGCCATCGCGCGTTCAGGCCACCTCGCGGCGGATCGTGGCAGCCGCAAGGACGACGAAGAACCCGGCCACCGCGACCAGCACGACCACGTCGAGCTGTACCCCTGACGCCGTCAGGTCCCGCCCCTGGATCATGATCTCGCGCAGCCCGTCCGCCGCGTAGGTGAGCGGCAGCACCCGCGCGACCGGCTGCAGCAGCGCCGGCAGCGTCTCGATCCGCCAGAAGATCCCCGACAGCAAACCCTGCGGGACGATCACGAGCGGGATGAACTGCAGGATCTGGAACTCCGTCCGGGCGAACGTCGAGATGAAGATGCCCAGGCTCACCGCACCGATCGCCAGCAGCAGGGCAACGGCGAACGCCAGCAGCGGGCTTCCCACGCTCGGCACCGCGAGCCCCACCGTGAACGGGCCGAGCGGGCCGATGGCGGGGACGTCGACCTTCAGCAGCGTGAACGCCAGCAGGACGATCACCTGGAGTGTCGCGAAGATACCGAACCCGAGCGTGTACCCGAGCACGATCTCACCCTTCGTGATCGGCGTGGCCAGCAGTCGCTCGAGCGTCCCACCGATGCGCTCCCGCAGGAAGCTGACGCCTGTCAGCACGAACACCAGGAAATAGACGATGAACGCGATGAAGAACGGCGAAAGGGCATCGAAGCTGTCCGCGTCGGGCGCACCGAAGATCGTGCGGTGCTCGATCCGTGGGGGCGGCGCCGCGCCCGGCACAGCCGTCGCCACCGCGGTCGCGAGGAGCTGCTCGACCTGGGCCACCTGACCGCTCTCCGTCGGAGCATTGGCGCCGGGCGTCAGGACGATCAGCTGGAGTCCCTCTCCGGCCGTCAGGCGGGCGGTGGCGTCCGGTGGGATCACCAGGGCCACGTCGAGCTCGCCGTCCGCCAGCGCCGCCCGGGCGGTCGCCTCGTCCACGGTCGACGACGGGACGGCGACGAGATTCCCGGACGCGAAACGGCGGAACTGGCCGCGCGTGGCGATCAACACGTCGGCGATCCGCTGACCGACCGAACCGTCCCGGTTCACGATGGCGAGCCGCACCGGGACGCTCTGCTGGTCCCGCAGCACCCACCCGAGCAGCGCCGAGAGCACGAGCGGCACCACGAAGATCAGCGCGAGCGTGCGCCGGTCGCGACGGAACTGGGCGACGATGCGGCGCACGACGGCCGAGAGGCGGCGCGGGTTCACGCCGGCGCCTCCTCTCCCGCGAACCGCAGGAACGCCTCCTCCAGGTCCGCCGTCCCGGCGCGCCGTCGCAGCTCCATGCCGCTCCCGCGGGCGATGACGCGCCCGGCGCGGATGAAGAGCAGCTCGTCGCAGCGGTCCGCTTCGTCCATTACGTGGCTCGTGACCAGCAGCGTCGCCCCAGCCGCCGCCAGCGACCGAAAGTGCCGCCAGAACTGCACGCGCAGCGCCGGATCGATCCCGACCGTCGGCTCGTCGAGGACCACGATCGGCGGTCGGTGCACCAGCGCGCAGGCCAGCGAGAGTCGCCGACGCATCCCGCCCGACAGCTGGATCGCGGGCGTGTCGCGCCGGTCGGCCAGCTCGACCACCTGGAGCGCGTCGACGAGCCGCGAGCGCTCGAACGACCCGTAGAGTCCGGCGAAGAACCGGAGGTTTTCCCAGACCGAGAGCTCCGCGTAGATCCCGTCGGCCTGGGTCATGTAGCCGACGCGCGCGAGCATCTCCCGCGACGGCACGCGCCGCCCGAGCAGGTACGCCTCGCCTGCCGTTGGCCGCGCGAGACCCACGAGCAACCGGATCAGCGTGGTCTTTCCAGAGCCGTTGGGGCCGAGCAACCCGTAGATCCGGCCGGCCTCGAGGGCGAGGTCCACGCCATCGACTGCCCGCAGCGGACCGAAGGTCTTGACCAGGCCGCGCGCCTCGATCGCGGGCTGCGCAGAAAAGGCAGGGCCCGGGAGACCATCCCCGCCGCGTCCCGCCGCCCGCTCGGCCGTCATCGGCCCTCCCTCGTCAGCTCCGCCCTGCCGCTCGCATGCCCAACCCACGCTTGACGTTACGTACATACTCGTACGTATGTCAAGTCCAATCGGGCGTGTGCCGGGCAGGCTCAACAGTCACGGGCAACGGCCCGACGTGGCGGACACGGGGGGCCGGAGGCAGCCCAGTGCCCATGACCCGACTCGCGCGGAAGACCTGAGCCGGACCGCTGTCCGAACCGGCACGCGGAGCCGCGCGACCCGCGAGCGGATCCTGCAGGCCGCCAGGGACGAGCTCGCCGGATCGGATCGGCTGACGGTCCGCGCGGTCGCCGCTCGCGCCGGCGTGTCCCGGCAGACGATCTACTACCACGTTCGAGGGCTCGCCGGCCTGCGCGCCGCCCTCGCTCCCTCCCAGGGGGCCGCGGCCACGGCACCCGCCGACACGCGGGAACGCATCATCCAGGCCGCGGTGCGCGTGCTGTCGCGGCCGGGGATACCGGCGGGCATCGACGAGATCGCGGCCGAGGCGGGCGTCACGAAAGGGGCGGTCTACCACCACTTCACCGACCGGCGCGCGCTCCTGCGCGCGGTGGCCGAACGGGTGACGCCGGTCGACGAGATCCTGGCCGCCCTGGCGGCGACACACGGGCTGCCCGACCGAGAGGCGTTGGTGGTACTGCTCCGCGCCTACCACGCCGCCATCGCGGCGCGCGCGGAACTTGTGCGCAACCTCGTGATCGCGAGTTCCCGCGATCCCGAGCTGGTGGCGACGCTGACCGAAGAGATGGTGGGCCGCGGCGCCCCCTCGCTGCTGGGGTGGGTCGCCGAGCGCGTGGCGCGCGGCACGCTCCGCCCGGTCGAGCCCGCGCTGGTCCTGCAGGCGTTGTTCGGCGCTGCCTGGATCCCGATCGTGTTCGGCCCGCACCTGTTCGACGCAATCCGGCGGATCGGGGGCCGACCCGTGGCCGAGGTCGCCGAGGACTATGTCGACCTACTCTTGAACGGGCTCTCCGCGGGGCGCTAAACCTCACCGGACGGGGTGACCGCACGGGCCGGGCATCCTCCGACAGGACCCCTCGGTTCACACCTCCTTGTACTCGCCCTCGACCGCCTCGTCTTCGCCGCGACCCTGGCCGCCCGCCGTGCCCGCGCCGGCTCCGCCAGCCGCGCCGGCGCCGGTCCCCTCGCCGGCCCCCGTGCCGTCACCGCCGACCGGCCCGGCCTGCTGGTATGCCGCCGTGCCCACCTTCTGCAGCTGCGTCGCGAGCTCCTGCGTCCGCCGGCGGATCGCGTCCATGT
>JAKAMV010000738.1 GCA_021812735.1 Chloroflexota bacterium
ACGACGACCTGCGCCTGCTGATGATCTTCGCCGACCAGGCCGCCACCGCCTTTGCCGGGGCTGCGCACCTGGCGGAGACCCGGCGCCTTGCCGCGGAGCTGCGCCAGCTGCTGGACATGAGCTCGGGGCTGTCCCGCTCGCTCGACCCCAAGGACGTCGCCGCACTGATGGCCGGGCACCTCGCCCAGGCAATGGGCGCCGAACACGTGCAGATCAGCGACTGGGACCGCGCCGGGAACCGGCTCCGGACCCTCGGCGGCTACCCGCTGGAGTGCCGGCCATCCTTCGACGATTTCTACTCGCTTGCCGACTATCCCCTCACGGCCCGAGTCCTGACCGAGGGCGTCATCGCCATGGTGGACGTCGACGACCCGGACGCCGACCAGGCCGAGGTGGCCCAGCTGCGGCGCGAGGGGAAGGGCGGGCTCATCATGCTGCCCCTGGTCGCCAAGGGCGAGGCGATCGGCATCGCCGAGATCACGTCGTCGGGCCGCCCAACCGATGAGCCCGGGCGCATCACCCTGGCGCGCACGATGGCCCACGAGGGCGCGATGGCTCTCGAGAACGCGCGCGTCTACGAGGCGGCCCGAAACCTGGCCGACCGGGACCCGCTCACCGGGTTCTTCAACCACCGCTACCTCCACGAGCGGCTGTCCGAGGAGGTCGTGCGGGCGGTCCGGATGCGCCGGCCAGTGTCGGTCGTCATGCTCGACCTCGACGACTTCAAGCTCGTCAACGACACCCTGGGTCACGTCTTCGGCGACCGGGTCCTCGTCTACGTGGCCGAGACCATCCGAGCCACGCTGCGGGCGTCGGATGTGGCGGCCAGATACGGTGGCGACGAGTTCGCCCTCATCCTCCCGGAGACCACGGCGCACGACGCCGCAGCTGCGGCCGAACGCGTCCTGGCGGCCTTCCAGGACCATCCCTTCAGCACCGACGGCCGGACGCTGCTCCCGGTGGGCACGTCGATCGGGATCGCCACCTACCCGGCGGGCGGGAAGACTGCGACCGAGCTCATCGCGGCGGCCGACGCGGGGCTCTATGCGGCGAAGGCCGAGGGTGGCAGCACCGTGCGCGTCGGGCTGCTCGGCAGGCGGATCGCGGACGTGCTGGCGGAGCCGGCGATCCATGCGCTCTCCGGGCGGCCCGGCATCGCCCCGCTGCAGGCGCTCGTTGGCGATGGGGGCGGGTCGGGAGTGGTTTGACCCAGTACGAAAGTACTGTGGCCCCATCACCATGGGTACCACCGGGAGCGCTTGCGGCAACCCACAGGCGGCCCCATCCTTGCTTTCCAAGGTGGGCGAACGGGGAGAGCTCGATACAACGGGTGGGCTGCGCAGGTTCCTGCGGGCCCTGTCCCGGCGACCCGCCCCCTCGCTGCTCGCAGCTATCGCCGCCGTCGAGCTCGTCCGCCTCTTCCTGGCCCCACAGCCGGTCGACCTCGTCGTCATCGTGATGCTCCTCCTGGCAGGCCTTGTCATCGCCCGCCACAACGACGACGCCGCCTTCGCGGAGGGCGCCCGGGAGACCGAGGCCGAGAGCTTCGCGCGGATCCTGCGAGGGCTGTCGCGATCCGTCTCGCCCGACGCGATCGTGGCCGCGATCGTTGAAGAGCTGGGCGCTGGCACCGGAGCGGACCACGTGAGCGTCGTGCGGCGGCGGCCCGAGTCACGGCACCTGGAGGCCGTGCTGTCGCCCACACATGCCGGGGCACCCGCGTCACGGACGTACCTGCCCCTCTCGACCCTGGACGACCCGGCCGTCGAGGACGCTGCCGCCGAGGTCTCGATCCTCGCCGCGCAGGGTCGCCGGTATGCCGCCGTGCCGATCGAGCCCGACCTCGACGGCGACCCGGAGATGGTCACGTTGGGCCTCGCCCTGCCACACCCAGTGCTCGCGGCGGCCGGCGTGGAGGGTGGCGAGCCGTCCCGGGCCGCGCCCCTTGCCGAGCGCGCACCGCTACCGTCTGTCCGCCTGGCAACAGGGACGGGCCACGCTGCACCGATCCGCCTCGGCGCCGAGCAGCGGATCGCCGACCGGATCGCGGACCGGCTGCGCGACGAGTACGGGCTCCGGAACGTGGTCGCCGCGCCGCTGCGCGTTGACGGCCGCGTGGAGGGGGCCATCGTGCTCTCGCGGCGCACCAGGGAGCCCTGGACGCCCCGCGCCCGCCGACTGCTGGCCGCGGCGGCGACCGAGACGTCCGCGGCGCTGTCGCGGCTCTACACGCTCCGCGACGCCGAGGCCCGTGCCTCGACCGACGCGCTGACGGGCCTGCCCAACCGCCGCTACTTCGACGAGTACCTGGGCCTCCTGGCGCGTCGGCGGCGGGCCGACGACCGCGTCGGCGTGCTGATGGTGGACATCGACCGCTTCAAGCTGCTCAACGACACCTACGGCCATGCCGTCGGCGACCACGTGCTGCGCGAGGTGGCGCAGGCGATCGCGCGCGCCGTGCGCGAGGGCGACGTGCCGGCGAGGTTCGGCGGTGAGGAGTTCGTCGTGCTGCTCCGGAACCCGGGGCCGCGCGTGGCGGTCGAGGTGGGGGAACGCGTCCGGCGCGCGGTCGCCGAGCTCGACCTGCGGCGTCTCGGGGTGGCGAAGGTGTCGGTGTCGGTGGGCGTCGCCGTGGCCCACCGGCCCGAGATGGAGCTCGACGAGGTGATCGACGAGGCCGACCGCGCCCTGTATCGCGCCAAGCGCGCCGGCCGGGATCGCGTCGTCGCGGCCTGAGGCAACCCCCCAGGCTGTTGCGCGCTCCGTCCTACCATGGTCCCCGTGTCCGACGACGCCACGCGCCAGCCGCCCACGCAAGCCGCCTCCGGCCTGCCGTCGAACGCCGAGCTCGGGCGGGTCTTCCACGAGATCGGCGACCTGCTCGAGGTCCGGGGCGAGGTCGTGTTCAAGACCGTCGCCTACCACCGCGCGGCCGACGCGGTCGAACGGGCGCCATTCGCCGTGGCCGAGGCCTATGCCAAGGGCGATCGCCGGCCGATCCCGGGCGTGGGCGCCGCGATCGGGGACAAGATCGTCGAGCTCGCCACCACCGGGCGGATGGCCTTCCACGAGCGGCTGCGGGCCGAGATGCCCGCGACCCTGGTGGAGCTGCTGCGGATCCCGGGCGTCGGCCCCAAGACGGTGGCGCTGGTGTGGAAGGGCCTGGGCGTCGTGGACGTGGCAGGCCTGCGCGCAGCCGCCGAGGCGGGGCAGCTGCGCGGTCTCAAGGGCGTCTCGGCCAGCACCGAGCAGCGGATCCTCGAGGGGATCGCCGGGCTCGCTGCCCGCTCCGAGCGGATGCACCTCGACCGTGCGCAGGCCATCTCGGACGGGCTGGTGGCCCAGCTGGCCGACGCGCCCGGCGTCCGGCGGATCGTGCAGGCGGGCTCGCTCCGGCGGCGGCGCGACAGCGTCGGCGACCTGGACCTGCTGGTTGAGACCGACGACGCGGACGCCGTGGTCGCACGGTTCACCTCGCTCCCGGCGATCGACCGGGTCCTGGGCGCGGGGCACGCCAAGGCCGCGGCCGTGCTCGCGGGCGGGACGCAGGTGGACCTGATGGTCATGCCGCCGGGCGAGGCGGGCACGTACCTCGTCCACTTCACGGGCTCCGCGGCGCACAACGTGGCGCTGCGGGGGATCGCGCGGGACATGGGCTGGAGCCTGTCGGAGAAGGGGTTCCTGCGGCTGGGGCTCGACGGCGAGCCCTTGGCCGGGGACGCGGCCGAGCTGCGCACGTTCCCCGACGAGGCTGCGGTGTACGCGTTCCTGGGCCTGGCGTACGTGCCGCCCGAGCTGCGCGAGGACCGCGGCGAGATCCAGGCCGCCCGGGAGCGCCGGCTGCCGTCGCTGATCACCCTCGGCGACCTCCGCGGCGACCTCCACTCGCACTCCGACTGGAGCGACGGCACCCAGAGCATCGAGGTCATGGCGGAGGCGGCCCGTCGTCGCGGCCGCGCCTACCAGGTGCTCACCGACCACACCCAGAGCCTGGGCATCGCCCGGGGGCTCGAGCGCGAGCGTGTCGAGCAGCAGCGGGGGATCATCGCGGAGCTCAACGCCCGCTTCGCCTCCGAGGACGCCGCCGGGGCAACCCCGCCGGGCGCGGTCCCCGGCTTCCGCCTGCTCCACGGCTGTGAGCTCGAGGTGCGCGCCGACGCCACGCTGGACTACCCCGACGAGCTCCTCGCCCGTTTCGACCTCGTGGTGGCGTCGGTCCACGTCGCCCGGCGGCAGACGCGCGAGGAGCTGACGCGCCGGACGCTGACCGCCATCCGCAGCCCCCACGTTGACGTGATCGCCCACCCGTCGGGGCGGATGATCGGCGGCCGGGACGAGCTCGACCTCGACTGGGACGCTGTCTACGCCGCCGCCGCCGAGACGGGCACGGCGCTCGAGGTGAACGCCTCGCCGCCACGGCTGGACCTGTCGGCGGAGCGGGCTCGCCGGGCGGTCGAGGCGGGCTGTCTGCTGGCGATCGACTCCGACGCGCACCGGATCGAGGAGCTCGACTTCCTGCGCTGGGGCGTGGACCAGGCGCGGCGCGCGTGGGTCGAGCCACGCCACGCGGTCAACACGAGGTCTCTCGAGGACCTCCTGGCCTGGGTCGCCGCCAAGCCGTCGCGCGTGTAGGGCGAATCCCGTTGCGCGTGTAGGGCGAATCGGGGCCCCGCGGGTCCCGTACCATCGCGCCGAATGCATGCCCTCGAACCGACGCCGGCGGTCGCGCGTCGCGAGCTCGTGCTCGCGGCGACGCTGCTGGTTGGCCTGTGCGTGTTCGTGCAGCCCGACGCCGCGTTCGTGCTCGCGGGCCTGCTGCCCGTCACGGTCCTGCTCGCCGGGCTCGGCGTGCTGAGGGTGGCCGGCGCGCCGCCGCGCCCGTACGCGGCGCTGCTGCTGCCGGCCGTCCTGACCGGCGCCGCGGCCGCCGCGATCCACCTGGTCCCCGCGGGGCCGTGGCTCCTGGTCGCGATCGTGGCGTTCGCGGCCGTCCTCGACCGGATCGTCGAGCTCGAGGCCCGGATCGCGGTCCAGGCGAGCGGCGCATCGGAGGCGGAAC
>JAKAMV010000739.1 GCA_021812735.1 Chloroflexota bacterium
AGCGCACTATCGACATCGTGCTGATCGCCGCACGAGGCACGTCGGACCACGCCGCGATCTACGCGCAGTATGTGCTCGGCGCCCGCAACCGACTCGCGGTGGCCCTGGCGGCCCCCTCGCTCTTCTCGGTGTACGCCGCGCCGCCGCGCCTGCACAACGCCCTGGTGTTGGGGATCTCTCAGTCCGGCCGCTCGCCCGACGTGGTCGCTGTGCTGCAGGATGCACGCCGACAAGGCGCGCTGACGGTCGCGATCACCAATGACCCAACCTCCGAGCTGGCCGCCGCCGGCGATCTCGTGGTAGAGCTCGAGGCGGGACCAGAGCGGGCGGTTGCGGCGACCAAGACCTACCTCGCGGAGATCGCGCTCCTCGCGATGCTCTCTGCGGCGCTCTCCGGCGACGCCGAGTCGGCTGCCCAACTGCGCGCGCTCCCCGGCGCGCTCCGCGAAGCGTTCCAGGTCGAGGAGGAGATCGCGCGGCTGGCTGTGGCCCGCGCGGTCGACGACCGCTGCGCGGTCCTCGCGCGCGGCTTCCATTACGGCACGGCCCGCGAGTGGGCGCTCAAGATCAAGGAACTCGCCTACGTGCTGGCTGATCCGTACTCGGCCGCCGACTTCCAGCACGGTCCGATCGCGCTAGTCCAACAGGATTTCCCGATCCTGGCGGTGGCGACCAGCGGTCCGGCGTTGGAGGGGATGGTCGACTTACTGCGGCGTCTCCGCGAGGCCCGCGCTCGAATCTTGACGTTGTCCGATGTAGCCGACGTGCGCGCGTTTGGTGACGCCGTGCCGCTGCCGGCGGTGCCCGAGTGGCTCGCGCCGTTGGTGGCGATCATCCCCGCGCAGCTCTTCGCATACCACCTGGCCCGCGCCCGCGGGCTCGACACCGAGGCGCCCAGGAACCTGGCCAAGGTCACGTTGACGCGCTGAGGCTGACGGCGCGGTGGACCGCCGATGCGGCGAGCAAGCGCGCAGGACGGAGTAACCCGGCGCGCCTGACCAACAACGCTCCGCTATACTCTTTCGGCTCGTGCGGCACGCGGTGCCGCCGGCATCACGGTCGGGGCGTGGCGCAGCTTGGTAGCGCGCATCGTTCGGGACGATGAGGTCGGAGGTTCAAATCCTCTCGCCCCGACCATGACCAACGTGGCTACCCCGTCGACGGCCGCTCGTCCGGGTGCGCGACGGCGATGACATCCAGGCCTTCGATACCGATGAAGTCGTCCGGGTTGCAGGTGTACAGGGGTAGGCCGTTGGCGATCGCAATCGCGGCGGTCATCGCGTCGTAGGCACGGGCCGACGGCTTGCGTCCGAGCCGCCGGAGCGACGCGGCGACCTGGCCGAAGGCGCGGGCGGCATCGGCGTCGAACGGCAGGGGCTCGAAGTCGGCCTCGGCCTGTTGGAGATGGGCAAGTCGGGCGGCCCGCTCGGCGTCTGTCGTCGCCACGAGCGGACCGACCGACAGCTCCGCGAGGGTGATCGCAGAGATGAGCGGGGCGTCGGGCAGTCCACCGGGATCGCGAAGGCGAGGCAGCAGGATGACCGTGCTCGTGTCGAGCAGGCCGGTGGGGCGCGTGGTCACAGACGCGGATCGATGATGGCGTCGACCTCACCGCGAAGCAGTCCGGCGTCAAGGATCGGCAGGCGCCGCCATCGGCGAAGGAGGACGGCGGCCGGCAGCGGCGTCGACCGATACGGCCGGAGCTCCGCCACCGGTCGTCCATCCCGGGTCACCGTCAAGCGCTCTCCGGCCGCGACACGGTCCACGATGGCGCCGCCGCGATTGCGCAACTCTCTGATCGTCACCTCTGCCATGCGGCCCAGTGTATCACGCGTGAGACAGCCCAGCCCAGCCCAGCCGAGCGGGCGGCGTCGACCACGATCCGGACTGCAGGCTGATGCGGGCCTGACGGGAGAGGAGCGGAGCACGCACGGGAGCGCAACTGCACGAGGAAAGCTTGCTGCACGTCCCGGATGTCGCGCAAGGGCCCCCGCCCGCCAGAGCGGGCCATCGGCCCAGAGCGCCGGCAGGAGGCGCAGGTGGGCGACGGACGGCATCAGCGTCCGGCGTCGCCGGAGAGGAAACGGCCACGGCCAGCGCGGCGCAGCCCCAAGGGGTCGGACCCTACACTGTCTGCGATGACCCCGCTCGCAGTCTTCGGGGCACTGGCTGTCGGCGCCATGCTGCTCTTCTACGCACTGGAGCCCCGGTCGCCCCGCTTCGTCCTCGCCTTCGCGGGGGCGTGCCTCGCGTCGTCCGCCTATGGGTTCCTGCAGGGCGCGTGGCCCTTCGGGGTGGTCGAGCTCGTGTGGAGCGGGGTGGCCGCGCGCCGCTGGTGGTCACGTAGCCGCGACGTCTGCGACGATCCCACCCCGCCCGGCCAACGGACCGCGGCAGGAGGGGCGCGTCGGTGGGCGGCCGAGAGGCGCAGTGCGCCTACACTTGCGGCTCAATCGGATGGCGCCGGCGCGCCAAACCGACCGCCGAAGAGAGGAGCTGGTGATGGCCAAGAAGAAGGACAAGAAGACCAAGCAGAACAAGAAGACCAAGCAGGCCCAAGTCGTGCAGGGCGCCCCGGCCACCGGTGAGCCGGCCGTCGCGCCCTCCGCGAGCGCGCCGCGCAAGAAGGGCTGATCTGATCGGTCGGCGCGGCCCGCGTGTGGGACGCATCCCGGGGGCCGGGCCTCCGGGATGCTCGTCGCGACCGGCTGGTACGGACACTTCTCCGCCAAGCGCGCTCCGCGATGCGCCGTCATCTGGCTGCCTTCGGGTGATGCGGCGGGCGGGGCCGGACGGTTCCGCACGGCTGGCGATCGGTGCTGTGGAGGCCCGCGGCGACGGGCGGCCGATCCGCATCGCCGGGGCCCAGGGCTGTCGGGCGGGCGATGCATCCGCGGGAGGCAAGCGAGCGGGTGGGAGCCCCGCCTCGGGGCTACCTGCGTGGCGGCCGGCTGGCGTCGACCCTTCGGCCGGTGGGCGGGACGGTGGACACCTGGACGCGCAACCCGAAGCGGATCGCGTGGCGCGCCCACTCGGGGTCCTCGGGAGCCCAAACGTGCTGCGTGCCGCCTGTGGTGTCGAGCTGGCTGATCACGCCATCGACATGGAGGACGAGTCTGCCCCCTTCCGGCATCGGGAGCTCCCGCGCTTTGAACCTTCGTCGTCGAGTGGTCCGGGGCGCTGATGACGCTGGGGGGCTGGGCTCGTCACGCATCGTCGCGATCTCCTTGTGGTCGGTGAGGCGCGGGCATTGTCGCAGTAGCGCGGGCGTTGACGTCGAGCACTACTCTCCCACTTCCTCGACCGCGCTCTCGTCGGCGGTGCCCGCATGGGTCTGATTGGACTGTCGGCTCGCCCTCCCCACCAGCGCCTCGTCCGGCTCCTTGTGACCGATGAGCGTCAGCCTGTCGTGGCCTGGTCGAGCTCGGCGCAGCGGATGCTGGGCTTGCCGCCTCGGTACGGGGCACAACCCGAGCAGCTTTTGGTGAAGGGCGGGGACGCCCGCCGGGCCGCGACGGTGCATATTGATCCGCGCGCGGCATACGGGACCCCGGGTGGGTGGCTCCCACGGTCCCCGGTCAGATACCCGCAACCAACAGCCGCGCGGCGCGGCGGGTGGCGATGGTCGGTGGCCAGGTCCCGCGGCAGCTGCCAGAATGGCCGGCGCCCGTGATCCCGAGGCCCGCGATATACTCGCGCTCTACCGAGTCACACCGGTGGGGAAGCGTACGGGTGCGCGCCAGGTTCGTATCCGGCGGGGGGCTGCATCGCCTCCGGGGCGGCCGGCCAGGGGGGAGGCCAGCGGGCCACCGGCGGATAGGGCTGGGTGCCTGCGCGCTCGTGGTCAGTGCGCTTCTGGCTGCCTGTGCGGGGCCAGGCGCGACACCGAGCCCAGGAGGAACGGCGGCACCATCCTCTGGGCCGAGCGCCCTGGTGGGGATCCCGGGGCCCCTGCCAGCCGGGATGCAGCCGCTGGTGTTCGACGGGACCCGGCTCTTGGTGCAGGACCCCGCCGCCTGGAAGCGCCTGCCCGACGCCACGCGCACCGACGTCGTGCGCGCGCTCCTGGCCCACGCCCAGGCGGAGCGCACGGCCCTCGCCGCCCATGACCTGCCCGCACTCGGGCTGCCGGCGCCGAGGCTCCTCGTCGGGCCGCTGCCCACCCCGGGGGCGGGCGCGACCGGCGCCTTCCTGCCGGTGCCGCTCCTCGACGCGGCTGCGGGGGCTCCGAGCGCCGCTGGTGGCGCCCCGTTTCGGCTCGCCGCGGCGGGCGGCACTTCGGTCACCACCGCCTACGGCGGCCCGGGCAACCCCGAGTTCAGCATCGTGGGGACGTCGAACGTCCAGACCTACTACAACTGCACGACGGTCCTGGGTCAGAAAGTCTGCACGCCCGGGACCGCTTCGGGATGGGTCTCGGCGAGTCCCGAGGGGGTGCTCGTCAACGCCACCGCCGCGACCGGGATCGCCGGTGTCGAAGCGGACCAATGGCTCGGGGTGCAGTACACCGCTCGGGCACCGGCGGGCTCGGCCTCCGCGATCACCGTCACCGCCACGCTCGCCACCCAGGATGAACCCGGCGGCGTGAGCGCGATCGGGGTGAGCTGCGCCCCCCTCATCATCTACGAGGAGTACCCGCTCAATGAAGACTACCCGCCAGACTACCCGGCGGGCGACCAACAGCAGTCGAACGAGCTTGCGAGCTGTCTCAACTCGCTCTCGGTGGCGATCCCGGTCTTCGATGCCGAGGAAGCCGCCTCGGTTGGCGCGCAGGTCTTCACCCAGACCTTGGATGCCCTCAACGACGCGGGCACGGTGCTCGGCTTCCTCAACACGTTGAGCGGCACCTACAACGTCACGACCGTGACCTGGAGCGGCCTTGTCTGGGGCGGCCGGAGCATCGAGATCCTCGTCGATCCGTATGCTGCGGCGCTCGACTCGGGGGCCGGCACGGTGGTGAACGTGGCACGCTCGGTGCTGAGCATGCAGATCACCGACATCGTGGGTGGCGGGGGCGGCTGCGACCACTGCCACCCGATGGCCCCGCCGATCGCGC
>JAKAMV010000043.1 GCA_021812735.1 Chloroflexota bacterium
CCAGGCCGTCGGGATCGCCCAGGGCGCGCTCGAGGCGGCCGCCGCCTACGCCAACCAGCGCCGGCAGTTCGGCCGGCCCATCGCCGAGCTCCAGATGATCCAGGCGCTGCTGGCCGACATGGACGCCGCCACCGAGGCGGCGCGCCACCTGCTGTACACCGCGTGCGAGGAGATCGAGGCCGGGAACGCCGACGCCGCGCGCTGGGCAGCCATCGCTAAACTCGTGGCCGGGGACACGGCCATGCGCGTGACCACCGACGCCGTGCAGGTGTTCGGCGGCTACGGCTACATCGACGAGTACCCGGTGGAGCGGATGATGCGCGACGCGAAGATCACCCAGCTCTACGAGGGGACCCAGCAGATCCAGCGCCTCATCGTCGCCCGGTCGCTCCTCGCTCGGAGCTGACCCACCGGGCCGTCACAGCGGCAGGAGCGCGAACCCGCGTGCGAATCCTCGTCATGACCAAGCCGGTGCCCGACCCGGCGGCGAACGCCGAGCGGCTGGGCCCGGACCTGCGCCTCGACCGCGCGGCCTCGCCCACCGTGGTCAACGGCAACGACGAGTACGGCCTCGAGGCGGCGCTGCAGCTGGTGGAGGCGCACGGCGGCGAGGTCGCCATCCTCACGATGGCCCCCGCGAGCGGGGTCGAGACGATGCGGAAGGCGCTCGCGATGGGCGCCCTCCGGGGCGTCCTCGTCTCCGACGATGCGCTCGCGGGTGCCGACATCCCGACCACGATCCGCGTGCTCGCCGCCGCGGCGTCCACCCAGGAGTGGGATCTGCTGCTCGGCGGGCTCGACACCTCCGATGGCGCCGGCGGGGCGGTCACGGCCGGAGTCGCGGCGCGCCTCGGGCTGCCGCTGCTCTCTGCGGCCGCGCACATCGAACCCGACGAGGCCGCCCGCAAGGTGCGCGTGAAGCGCCTGTCGGCGAAGGGCTACGACCTGCTCCAGGCGCCGATGCCCGCTGTGGTCAGCTGCACGCAGGCGCTCGGCACGCCGCGCTACCCCTCGCTCAAGGGGATCATGGCCGCCCGGACCCGTCAGATCGCGACGCTGTCGCTGGCGGACCTCGGGCCCGACCTCGCGCCGGCCGATCGCCGGTGGCCGAGCCGGGTGCTCGCCGCGGAGCCGCCCACGGCGCGTGCGGCGGGCCGGACCGTCACCGGCGACCCGGCGTCGCAGGCCCGCGTGATCGCCGACTATCTCGCCGAGCGGAGGATCATCTGATGCCGGCCACGCTGCTCGTCGTGGGTGAGGTGGCGGACGGCCACCTCACCAAGCTGTCCGCCGAGATCGCCACGCTGGCCGCGCGCCTGGCCGCAGCCGGCAGCGGGCAGGCCGTCGGGCTCGTCGCCGACGGCACACCGGATGCCGCGGCCGCTGAGCTCGCGGCCTACCTGCCTCGAGTGGTCAGCGTGGCGCTCGGCGCGGCGTCCGAGCAGGCCTGGGCGCCGCACGCGGCCGCCGAGGCCCGGCGCCTCATCGGGGAGGGCGTGACGCACGTCCTGGTCGGCGTGACCAATGACGGCCGTGACGTGGCCGGGCTCCTGTGCGGGGCGCTGGGGTGGGCCGTCCTGTCCAACGCCTCGGGCGCATCGTGGGACGGGGACGCCCTGGTCGTCCAGGCCACGGTCCTCGCGGGCAAGGCCGTCACCCGCAGCACGGTCGACGCGCCCAACGCCATCGTGACGGTCAGCCCGGGCGCGGCCGAGGCTTCCGCGCTGCCCGCCGTCGGGACCGTGGAGGCGCGCCCGCCTGTCGGGGAGCCGGTCGTCCCGGCCGCCGCCGTCCTGGACCGCGTGGCCGAGGCGGGAGCCCAGGTCTCGCTCGAGGAGGCGAAGGTCGTGGTCGTGGGCGGCCGCGGTGTCGGCGGCCCGGAGGGCTTCGGCCTGGTGGACGAGCTGGCGGGGCTCCTCGGCGGTGTCACGGGCGCCTCCCGGGCGGCGGTGGACGCGGGCTGGATCCCGTACGCGCGCCAGATCGGGCAGACGGGCAAGGTGGTGCGGCCCACGCTTTACCTCTCGCTCGGCGTCTCGGGCGCCATGCAGCACCGCGCCGGCATGCAGGGCTCGGAGAACATCGTCGCGGTCAACCGCGATCCGGACGCGCCGATTGCCGAGATCGCGGACCTGTTCGTCCTCGGCGACCTGTTCGAGATCGGGCCGGCGCTGGCCCTCGAACTCCGCGCGAGGCGCGGCGGCTGACGGCGCGCGGGATACGCCGATGACGGGGACGCTGCTCTGGCTCGCCGCGCTCGCGGTGCTGTCGGTCGCCGCCGCCGTCGTCCTGCGCCGCATGGCGAGCCTGGCCGGCGGCACGCACGAGCTGGACCGGTTCCAGGCCGATGTGGTGGCCATCCACGAGAGCCTGGCCGAGACCGTCGAGCCGCTCGTGGCCCACCTCGACGACGTGCGCCGCGGCGCGTACGACCCGGCCCAGGCGAGCTCGGAGGTGGACGCCGCCCGGGCGAGCCTGCGGGCGCTGAGCGAGCGGGCCCACCGGCTCAAGTCGCCCGCCGCGCTCGCCGACCGCGCGCAGCAGCTGGTCTGGGAGGTGGACCGGGCGGTGCGGGCCGCGGACATGGCGGGCCACGGGATGGGCCAGATCGGCCGCGTGCGCCACGACGCCGGGACCGAGGCGCAGGTGGCCCTCAAACGCGGCACCCTGGGCCTCCGGCACGCCAGCGACGCCGTGGCGCGGATCATGATCGGCACCTCCCGGCTCACCCCCGCCGAGGTGCGCGCAATGCCGCCGGCCCGCGCCTCGGGACTGATCGTGACCCCGCCAACCGACGAAGACCTGCTGGTCGGCGGGGAGGAGTCTCCATCGGCCTGAGCCGACCCGCTATGTAGTGGTATGCTCGCCGCGCACCACTACGGGTAGTGGCGGCAAGCGGAGGAAAGATGCGCTGCCCGCAGTGCGGGAACCGTGACAGCCGGGTGGTGGACTCGCGCGACCTCGAGGAGTCCGCCACGATCCGCCGCCGGCGCGAATGCCCGGCCTGTTCCGCCCGGTTCACCACCTACGAGCGGGTCGAGGCAGCGCGCCTGGTCGTCGTGAAGCGCGACGGCACGCGCCAGGAGTTCGACCGCGACAAGCTGGCCGCCGGCCTGGCCAAGGCGCTGACGCGCCGGCCCGTCGCCGACGACGCCGCCGAGCGTGCGGCCGACGACATCGAGGCCGAGCTCCGCTCCGCCGGCCAGTCCGAGGTGCCGAGCTCGCGCGTGGGTGCGCTCGCGATGGACCGCCTCCGGGCACTCGACCACATCGCCTACATCCGCTTCGCCTCGGTCTACCAGAGTTTCGAGGACCTCGAGGACCTCAAGCGCGAGGTGGACTCGCTGTTCGCCGAGGGGAGGACCTCCCAGAAGGGGAAGACGAGCCGATGAGCGTTCTGGCCGACCGCGACATCCGCGCCGAGCTCGAGGCGGGCCGGATCCGCATCGACCCGTACGACCCGGCGGACCTCCAGCCGAGCTCGGTCGACCTGCACCTCGACGCGTCGTTCCGCGTCTTCCGCAACAACCGCTACGCGTTCATCGACCCGCGCACCGCGCAGCCCGACCTGACCGAGCTGCTCTCGATCAGCGGCGACGACCCGTTCATCCTGCACCCGGGCGAGTTCGTGCTGGGCCAGACCCTCGAGTGGGTGGAGCTCCCCGACGACCTCGTGGCCAGGCTCGAGGGGAAGAGCTCGCTGGGGCGCCTGGGCCTGCTGATCCACTCCACCGCGGGGTATGTCGATCCGGGCTGGAAGGGCACGCTCACGCTCGAGCTGTCGAATGTCGCCAACCTGCCGATCGCACTCTACGCGGGCATGCGGATCGGGCAGATCTCGTTCTTCAAGATGAGCTCGCCGGTCGAGCGGCCGTACGGGAGCAAGGAGCTCGGGTCCAAGTACCAGGGCCAGTCCCAGCCGACGGCGTCCGCGTTCCACGCGGACTTCGACCGCGGCCGGCGGACGCGCCCGGAGGGGTAGTGTGGGCATCAACGACGCCGTCCACTGGCGGGCCGACCTCGGCGGCGGCACCAGCGTCGCGCTGGTCCAGGCGGGCACCTTCCGCTCCGACGCGGGCACGCTGCTCGGGCCGGTGCCCTGGGTGCTGTGGCGGCCCTGGGCGGAGGCGGAGCTGGACGAGAACCGCCGCCTCACCCAGGCCCTCAACTGCCTGCTCGTGGAGACGCCTGCGGGACGCGTGCTGATCGAGACCGGGATCGGCGAGCGGCTCGACGCGAAGGGCCGCGCGATGCGCGGCTACGAGGGCCTGCCGATCGCGCCCAAGCTTCGCGAGGCGGGCTTCGATCCGCGCTCGGTGGACGTCGTGGCGATGAGCCACCTGCACTTCGACCACGCCGGCGGCCTCCTGCTCGCCGACGGGAGCAAGGCGTTCCCGAGGGCGCGGATCGTTGCGCAGCGCGCCGAGTGGGAGGTGGCCCTGTCGCACAACTCCCGCGTCCTCGCCTCCTACGACCAGCCCGAGCTCCGCCTCGTCTCGGACTGGGGCGCCGAGGGCTGGGCCGAGGGCGACCGCGAGCTGCTGCCGGGGGTGGGGGTCGTCTCGACCGGCGGGCACTCCAAGGGGCACCAGGCGATCATCGTGCGGGGGACCGGGCCGGGCGCCCGGACCGTCGCGTTCTTCGGCGACCTGGCGATGCGCCCGTGGTCCGCCAACCCGCGCTGGGTCACGAGCTTCGACGACTTCCCGCTCGACTCGGTCGAGGTGAAGGGCGAGCTGTTCCGCCGCGCCGTGGAGGGCGATTGGACCGTCGTGCTCTCGCACGAGCGCAGGGCGCCGGTCGGCAGGCTCATGCCGGACCGCGACCGCTTCCGTTTCGACGCGATCTAGCCATCCCGTCCGCCGCCTCCCCCGTCCCGTGGCGTGGGTCCTCCGCCGGATACCGGCACCACCGGTGTCGCGGAACGTCAGCCGGGCTCCCTGAGCGTAGTGCCATGGCGAATACCGGCACGACCGGTATCGCGACCCCGTTCGGCGGATTGCACCGGTGGCACCGGTATCCGGGAGGCGAGCGGGTGCGGGAGGCGGGAGGCGAGAGGCGGGTACGGAGTCCTCGATACCGGCACGGCCGGTGTTGCGAGGCGCGCGCCCGGTCCCGTGAGCGCGGGCGCCGTCCTCGATACCGGCACGGCCGGTAGGACGGCCCGATTCGGCCGATAGCACCGGTGGGATCGGTATCCGGGAGGCGAGGGAGGGGAGATGCGAGAGGGGTGCGAGCGGCGCGAGGCGGGAGGTGCGGGAGGCGGGAGGTGCGGGAGGCGGGCGGGGCAAGAGGGGCGAGCACGGCGCGTGTGCCCCGCACTGGCGGGTCAGCCTCCTGGCGAGACGGCTGGCGCCGACGATCCCACCGGCGTCGCCACGCCCGGCGAGCCAGCAGGTGTCGACGCGCCCGACGAGCCCGACCAAGCTCCCCCCGGGACCGGCAGGAGGGGCTCCAGGAGCGGCGTGGCGCCGACATCGGTGAGCGGCCCGTTGATCACCTCGATCACACGCCCGTCGGGCGCGATCAGCACCTGCGTCGGCAGGGCGTAGACCTTGTACGAGTGGAACACGTCGGCGCTGCCGTCGAACGCGATGGTGTAGCCGAGGTCGTACGTCGCGGCGTAGGCGGCAACGTCCGCGGGGGTGGTCTCCTGCACGGCGATGCCGATGATCGAGAGGCCGCGGGAGCGGTAGGCCGCGTCCAGGTCGCGCAGGACCGGCGTCTCGCCCTGGCAGGGCGGGCACCAGGTGGCCCAGAAGTTGAGCAGCACCAGGCGGCCGCGCAGCGCGGCGAGGCGGACCGGCCGGCCGGCGAGGTCGAGGAGCGGGGCGGGGGCGCCGTCGGGGCCCCGCACCGAGAGCTCGGGCGCGACGTCGCCGGGCGCGAGGCCCGTGACCGGGCTGCCCACCAGGAACGGCGTCGCCAGCGGGATCGGCGTCGGCGTGGCCGACCCGGGGCCGGGCGCGATCGGCCGCGTCGCCACGAACAGCAGGACCGCGCAGGCGAGGACCACGCCGGCCGCGAACGAGAGCTGGCGTCCAGTGAACGGCCCGATGACCCTGCGCGAACCGCGGACAGGCGCGGGCAGGGGGGCTCCCGTCGGCTCCACGCGCTACACGTTGCCCCACTGGAAGTAGTGGGGGAGCAGCACCAGCAGGTCGAGGATCATCGCGACGCCGATCGCGGCCACCAGCAGCCCGCCGACCAGCGACACCACCCGCCCGTGCTTGGCCAGCGGCCGCATGAGTGCCGGCGCCCGGTCATAGAAGAAGGCGAGGAGCAGGAATGGGATGCCCAGCCCGGCGGTGTAGCCGACCAGCAGGACCGCGCCCTGGAGGGCCGTCGCGGAGGTGGCGGCCATGGTGAGGATGCCGCCCAGGATCGTGCCGATGCACGGCGTCCAGCCGATGGCGAAGACCGCGCCCAGCGCGAACGATGCGCCGTAGCCGGCGCGCTGGCCCACGAACCGCGTGCCGAGCCGACTGCCCGTGCCGCCGTCGGCCGCCGCGAGCGTCATCCCGCCGGTCATGCCCGTGATGCTCGCGGTGGCGCCTGCGTCCAACGGCCGCCACGTGCGCTCGAGGACGGGGATGTGGATCAGGCCGGCCAGCGAGAGGCCCATGACCACGAGCAGGCTGCCGCCGACGATGCGCAGCGGCCGGATGTAGTCGGCGATCGCGCCCCCGGCGAAGGCGGCGGTCACGCCCAGGAGCGTGAAGATGGCGCCGAAGCCCAGCACGTACGCCGCGGCGTGGCGCAGGGCTGTCCAGCGCGACGGCCGGGCGAGGCGGACGTTCTGGCCGGCGGCGGCGACCGCGACCGCGGTCAGCTGGCCGATGTAGGCCGGGACCAGGGGCAGGACGCAGGGCGAGATGAACGAGAGGAGCCCGGCCGCGATGGCAACGAGCAGCGTGTAGTCGCCGCTCACGCGGCGCCCTCGCCGGACGCTCCGCCGTCCAGTGCCTCGGCCAGGAAGCGGCGCAGCTTGGCCGGGCTCGTGGCGAGCTCGAGCTCGCGGCCGCCGAACGCCACCACCGGGATGACGAACACATAGCGGCGGTGGAGCGCCTCGTCGGTCTCGATGCTGCGCTCCAAGAGCGGCGGCGTCGGCAGGCCGCTCGACGAGCGCTCCGCCAGGAGGGCCTCGAGCAACTCGCGGGCGTCTTCGCACAGATGGCAGCCGGGCCGGCTGTAGAGGACGATCTCCGGCGTGGTTGCGGTCACCGGGCCATTGTAGGGGCGTGCGCGGGGAGGGCCCGCGAGACAGGCTCGGTCCATAGAATCCGACGCATGCCCGAGCCGAGCCTCTACGACCGCGTGGGGGGCATGCCGTTCTTCGAGCAGCTCGTCGACCGCTTCTACGGCGGCATCCGCCACGACCCGGTCGTCGGGCCGATGTACCAGGCCGACCCGTCCGACCCTGATCTGGCCGGGCCCCGACGACGCCTGACGCTGTTCCTGGTCCAGTACTGGGGCGGGCCGACGACGTATCTCGAGGAGCGCGGCCACCCGAGGCTCCGGGCGCGCCACTTCCCGTTCCCCATCGACGAGGCCGCCCGCGACCGGTGGCTGGCCCACATGCGCGCGGCGATCGACGCATCCGGCGCCGGCCGGGCGGAGCGCGAGGAGCTGCACGCCTACATGACGCTGGCGGCCGACGCGATGCGCAACGTCGAGAGGTCGGGCACGGCAGAGTAGCGATCGCCCGACGGGCGGGAGGGGCGCGGCCGGGGGGCCCAGGCTCGATGGCTGGCGCCAGCCCCGTCTTCCGGAGGCATGCGGCGCTGCGGGTCGGGTACGATCGACGCCACGCCCCCGTAGCTCAGTGGATAGAGCGGCACCGTCCTAAGGTGCGCGTCGGCGGTTCGAGTCCGTCCGGGGGCGCCAGGTTCCTGCCCAACCCGTGAGCATGTGCGGCTTCTCGCGTCCGTCAAGCCACAGGCTGAATTACGCGAGGTCCTGATCAGACGCGCTTGGCGGCCGCTGGATCGCCGCGTCGACCTCGGAGAGCAGGGCGCTCAGGGACGTCACCAGCGATGGGACCTCAACCGAGATCGCCTTCCAAACGGCGCTGCGATCCACGATGTCGTAGCCGTGGATCAGGACGTTGCGGAACCCGATGATCTCGGCGAGGTCCGGGATTCGCGCAGCGGTGGCCGCGTCGTCGCGCCGGAGACGGTTGAGCGCCTCGCCGACGACCTCAAACTCGCGATCGACAGCCGAGCGCAGCAGCCGAGCGCAGCAGCCGGTCGTTGCGGTACTCCTCCTCCTCCTCGGTGCGCCCCTCAACGAAGGTCTGGATCGCCTGCGCCGCGTCGAGTGCGTCGAGCAGGTGGACCCGGGGATCACGCCGCAAAGACAAGCCGCCGCTCGGCGTCGATGGCCGCTTCGAGATAGCGGTTGGTCAGTGCCCGGGCCATGACCTTGTTGGGCTCGGGATGGCGGTGTCCGTGCCAGCCGCGGTGCTATCATTGCTATCGTGGAGGTGGCGATGACGAGGCAGCTGATCGTGCGCAACGTGGACGACGGGATCGTCCGCGCCCTGAAGCGGCGAGCCGCGAGGCATGGCCGTTCGGCGGAGGCGGAGCACCGCGAGATCCTCCGGACAGCCCTGCGCGGCGACCTCGAGCGAGCGTCGTTCAAGCAGGCGCTGGCCTCCATGCCCGACGTCGGCTCCGACGACGACTTCGCCGCTGTCCGTGACCTTCCGCGGGACGTCGAGTGAGCTGGCTGCTGGACACGAACATCGTCTCCGAGCTCCGGAAAGGCGAGCGGGCGAACCCCGGCGTCAGGATGTGGTTCGCGGAGGCAGCCGAGGAGTCGCTGTTCACGAGCGTCCTCGTCGTCGGTGAGCTGCGCCGCGGGATCGAGTCGATCCGCAGGCGCGACGTGCCGTCCGCGCTCGCGCTCGAGCAGTGGCTCGCCGGGATCACGGACGGCTTCGCCGACCGGATCCTCCCCGTGGACCGAGCGGTGGCGGAGCAGTGGGGGAGTCTCAACGTCCCTGATCCCGTCCCCACCGTCGACGGGCTCCTCGCGGCGACCGCGCTGGTGCACCGCCTCACGCTCGTCACGCGGAACACACGTGACGTCGCGCGCACCGGGGTGCCGCTGCTCGATCCGACGGCCTGACCGCTATGGGCACGACCCCCCGAGCTGCGCCAAGGCCGCGCCGCACGCGGGCAGGGTGTGGTCGGTTGCCCGCGCGGCGGCCACCACCTGCTTCACCGCCTCGATCACGAGGCCCGGCTGCGTGTACGGAATCATGTGGGTGGACCACGTCGCGATGGCGCGCCGTGCGTTGGAAGACGCGGTGGCGGTGTCGGCCCCGAGCTTCTCCCAAGAGGCGCAGGATCTTGCTACCACCCAGGAACAGGCCGAGCGGCTGCACGGTCGAGGCGTAGACGCTGTCGTCCTGGCCGACGGCCACGTCGTACGGCGCGGTCTTTCCGCCCGGGGCGGGCCAGTTCGACACGACCGTCCCGTCGGGCATGAAGGTCTCGATCCGGTCGTTTCCCATGTCCGCGACGACGACGTTCCCCTTCGGGTCGATGGCGATCCCGCCCGGGCTGAAGAACTGGCCCTCGTCGGGGCCGGTCGCTCCCCACCTGTCCTTCTGGGTGAGGTCGGGCGCCAGGCGCACGACGGCGTCAGCGCTGGTGTCGGTGACCCAGACGTCGCCGGAGGCTCGGTCGACCGCGATGCCCACAATCGTGTCGGGTTGACCCCACACGACGTCGAACCCGTCCAGCGCGCGAGCACCCTTCCGTCGGGGGCCAGCTTCACGAGGGCCGCCCCCTTCGAGCCGCCGGGCAGGTAGACGTTCCCGTCGGCGTCGATGGTGAAGAAGGTGTTGGTGGCGTACCCGACACCGAACGGGCGCACGCTGAACCCGGTCAGCTCGATGGTCGGCGCCTCGGTGGCCGCCGAGGCCGCCGGCGTGGCGACGGGCATCGATGGGGCGCCGGTCAGAGGAGCGTTCGACGGCGCCGGCGATGAGGCGGCCGCGCATCCGCCAAGCAGCGCGACAATGGAGACGCCGACCACGAGTCGGCAGGCTGGACCGTGTCCGCCCATGTTCAGCCCCCTTTGGGCGTGTCCAAGCGGGCCAGTCTCGCCAGTGGCTCGGCGCGGTCTCGGCGGCTGCGACTTGGGCCGTGCGTCAACGCCCCCCGCGTTGAGATTCTCCCCCCGATGTCGATGACCTTCGGAGCATCTCGGACCGATGCGATGGCAGCGTCGCGTCCCAGGCGAGCGGGTCGGGGCCCCTCGCCCCGCGGCGCTTCGGGTCCGTCGGGGGGCACCGGTCGATGGTGGCTGCCCAATGATCGAGTGGCCGATCGTCAGCCTGTCGTCGCGGCGTGCGAGCCGAGCACTGCGGCGAACTTCCCGAGCACGCGCTCGATCTCGTCGGCCGTCGTCCCGCGGCCGAGACTCAGTCGGATCGCCCCCATTCCGACGCGAGACTCGATGCCCATCGCCCTGAGCACGGGCGAGAGCTCGACCGAGTCGGCGTGGCAGGCTGACCCCGTCGACGCGGCGACGTCGCCGAGCGCAGCGAGCACGTCAGCGCCCCGGCGGCCGACGAGCGAGACGTTCAGCGTGTTCGGCAGGCGCGCGGTCGGGTGGCCATTGAGCACGACGCCATCGCCGGCCAGGGAGCGCAGGCCCTCCCACAGTCGGTCGCGCAGTGCGCGCACCCCCTGCATGGGCTCGAGGTCGGCGGCAAGCGCGCAGGCCTCCCCGAGGGCGGCGTCGAGCAGCGCGCTCTCGGTCCCGGCCCGCCGGCCCGACTCGTGGCCGGCACCGTGGACGAACGGCTCGAGCCGCGTTCCCCGGCGGATGTAGAGCGCGCCGATGCCCTTGGGCGCGTAGAGCTTGTGGCCGGCGATGGAAAAGAGGTCGACCCCGAGGTCCTCCACCCTCGTCGGGATCTTGCCCACGCTCTGCGCGGCGTCGGTGTGGAGCATGACCCCCGCCTCTCGGGTGGCCGCCGCGATCTCGGCGATCGGCTCGACCGTGCCCACCTCGTTGTTCGCGTGCATCACCGAGACGAGGAACGTTCGCGACGTGATGGCCCGGCGGACGTCGTCGGGATCGACCCGGGCCGTCCCGTCGACTGGAACCAGCGTCACTCGCGCCCCGAGCCGCTCGAGGAACCGCGCTGGCTCGAGGATCGCGGGGTGCTCGACGGCGGTCGTCACGAGATGGTCGGTGCCATGGGGCCGCGCGAACCACGCACCGAGGAGCGCCGCGTTGTTGGCCTCGCTGCCGCCGCTGGTGAAGACGACCTCGTCGGGTGCCGCGCCGAGGAGGGCGGCGACTTGCCCGCGGGCGCGCTCGATGATCGCGAGGGCCTCGCGACCGCCGGGGTGCAGCGCGGACGGGTTGGCGTACGGGCCGTCGAGCAGCCGGCGCACGACGTCGGCGACGCGCGGGTCGATCGGCGTGCTCGCGTTGTGGTCGAGGTAGATCTCGCTCATGACCTGGACCCTCCGATCTCGACGGGCAGGCCCGCCAGCCGCCACTCCGGGTAGCCGTCCTCGAGGCGGCGCGCCCGCCGACCGGCCCGCTCGAGCAGCGCGACCGCCTGAGGGCTCATGGCGCAGTACGGACCGCGGCAGTACGCGACGATCTCCATGTCGGCCGGGAGCTCCGCCAGACGCGCCTCGAGCTCGGGGAGGGGGATGGAGAGGGCGCCCGCGATGTGCCCGGCCTCGAACTCCTCGCTGGGGCGCAGATCGACGACGACGGCATCCCCGGCCCGGACGCGCTCGACGAGCGCCGCCCGGCTCAGGGCCTCCTGTGGTGCGCCGAGGAAGCGCACGGCCGCGCGCTCCGCGTCGGCGAGCCGGTTGACCGCCACGGAGCGGAGGGCGTCGAGGAGCGTGTACGCGTCGTCCCCGGAGAGGCTGTAGCGGATGCGGTTGCCGTCCCGGCGTGCCGTCACGAGGCCGGCACCGCGCAGGACCTGGAGGTGCGCCGACGCCAGCCCGACTGAGATCTCGGCCGCCTCCGCGAGCATCTCGACGCTTCGCTCGCCCTGCGCGAGCAGGTCGAGCAGCTCGATCCGGTGGCCGTTCGCGAGCGCCTTGCCGACCCGCGAGAAGACCTCGTGCAGGGCGTCCTTCGCCTCCCTTGTCCCGACGGCCGCGTCGGCGGATGCCAGCGCTCCCAGCGATTCCATGCCATTCGACCTCTTCGGCGGCTCCTGACTTCAGGCATTCTATCGAGCATTGGAATAGTAGAACAGATGCCACGCACCACCGAAAGGCCCATCGACGATGAAGACGCTGATCATCCTCAACGAGCCCGCATACGGCAACGAGCGGTCGTACAACGGGCTGCGCCTCGCGCTCTCGCTGTCGAAGGCCGAGGGCCAGGAGGTGCGCGTGTTCCTGATGGGCGACGCGGTCACCTGCGCCCGCGCCAGCCAGAAGACGCCCGAGGGCTACTACAACCTCGAGCGGATGCTCAAGGGCCTCGAACCGAAAGGCGTCCAAGTCGGGTGCTGCGGGACGTGCCTCGACGCCCGCGGCATGACCGGCGACCCGCTCGCCGCGCCCGCCCGCCGCTCGACGCTCGCCGAGCTCACCGAGTGGACCGTCTGGGCCGACAAGATCGCGGCCTTCTGATCGACGAGCTGCCCGCGGCAGGGGGCGGCGGCGCATCATGTCGTTGGCGCGGCACCCCCCTGCCGCGGTACAGCGGGAGACCTCCAGATGGCGCGCGTCCTGGTCCTCGGCGCCGGGTTCGGCGGCATCGCCGCCGCGACCCGCCTCCGCACGCTGCTCGGCCCGGCCGACGAGATCGTCCTGGTCGACCGGCGGACGGATTTCGTGATGGGGCTGCGCAAGACGTGGGCCGTCGTGGGCTCCCGTCCGCTCCGGGAGGGGCGGCGGGATCTGACGACCCTACGGGAGCGCGGGATCGACGTTCGCAGGGCCTCGGTGGAGGCCATCGACCCAGCCGTCCGCCGCGCGCTCCTCGACGGGGCCTGGCTGGACGCCGACGCCATCGTGGTCGCGCTGGGCGCCGACCACGCGCCGGACGCGGTCCCCGGCCTCGCCGAGCACGGGATCAACGTCTGGGACCGCGCGAACGTGGAGCGGGCGCGTGACGCCCTCGCGGCGCTCGCCCACGGCCGTCTGCTCGTCGGCGTCTTCGGGACGCCCTACGCGTGCCCGCCCGGGCCATTCGAGCTCGCGCTGCTCGCCAGCGATGCCCTGCGTGCCCGTGGCGCCGAGGTGGCGGTCGAGGTGTTCGGACCGATGCCGATCGCGCTTCCCGTCGTCGGCCCGGCCGAGAGCGCCAAGCTCGAACGGCGGCTCGACCAGGCGGGGATTCCGTTCCACAGCGGCCATCCGGCCACCTCCGTGGAGGCCGGCGTGGTGCACTTCGCCGACGGGCGCGACCTCGTGTTCGACCTGCTGCTCGCGGTCCCGCCGCACCGCTGCCCGAGGGTCCTCGTCGAGGCCGGCCTCGCGGAGCCGGGCGCCTGGGTCGAGGTCGATCCGCACACGCTGGCGACGCGATTCCCCGGCGTCTACGCCGTCGGCGACGCCACGGCGATCAAGCTCGGCCACGGGCTCCCGCTGCCCAAGGCGGGCCTGTTCGCCGAGGCCGAGGGGTACGTGGTTGCCGAGCGGATCTCCGCTGCCCTTGGCGGCCGGCCGTCGGCTGCGACCTTCGGCGGCACCGGGGTCTGCTACGCGGAAACCGGCGCAGGGCGGGCCGTCGCAATCAACGCCCGGTTCTACGCCGATCCGCCCGGTGCGGACATCGTCGGCCCGTCCGCAGACGCGATGATCGGCAAGGCGGCGTTCGAGACGGACCGCCTCACCGCCTGGTTCGGCCGCTGACCGCAGCCTCGTCGAGCGCGCTCAGGCGACGTCGAGCTGCGGATCGATGGGGTAGGGGGCCAGGGCCACGCCTCCGCGCGCCGTGACGCGGTAGACGTCCTCGTGGCGCACGCCGCCGAACCCCGGGATGGCGAGCACCGTGTGGCCGAGGGTCATCGCCATGTCCTCGAGCAGGGGAACGCTCCGGTGGGCCGGGATGATGGTCGACGCGGGCGTCTCCTCGAACCTGAGGCCGAGGCCGTGGCCGATCCCGTGCACCTGGTACTCGGCGAGGCCGTGGCCGCCCAGCACGCGCGCAACCACAGCGTCCAGCGCCGCCACGGTCGCCCTCGGGCGCATCGCCTCGCGCACCTGCGGGATGAGGTCCGCATAGGCGTCGAGCAGCTGCCGCTGGCGTGCGTCGGGCGGCCCGGCGACGAACGTCCGGGCCAAGTTGGCGCAGTAGCCCTCCACGCGGGGTGTGAGGTCCACGATGGCGAGCTCGCCCGCGCCCAGCGGGGCGGCGCTCAGCCGCCCGTGGAGCATGCAGGTGTCGATCCCGAAGGTGACGAAGATCGGGGTGCTGGTGCCCTCGGCACCGGCCTTGCGCATCGCGTACTCGACCTCGGCCGCGACCTCGTGCGCGGTGACGCCCGGGCGCAGCAGCTGGCGTGCGAGGTCCATGCCCAGCCCGGCGATCCGCTGCGCCTCGGCCATCAGCGCCAGCTCACCCTGGTCCTTGACCATCCGCAGCGGGTCCATCACCGCGTCGGAGGATACGATCTCGACCTCGGGGTTGACCTTGCGGAACATGTCCACGAGGAAGGCCGGCGTCTCGAACCACAGCTGCACCCCGACCCTCGGCCGGCCGGCGCCCGGCGTCCCGACCCGCCCCGCCAGGTCGCGCAGCAGGCCCACCACGTCGTGGATCTGGCCGCCCACCGAGCCGAACACCAGCACGTCGCCGTCAGCGGTCGGGCCGCCCGCCGCGGCCAGAGACGCCCGAATCTCGGGCTCCTCGCCCGTGAACGCGATCACCGTGGGCGGACCGTCGACCGGCACCAGCGCCCGCGGCTGGAAGCGGTCCTCGCCGAACAGGTACCGGTAGTCGTCGTGGGTCAGGATCATCAGCGCGATCAGCCCCTCGTCGCGCAGGCGGGCCTGGACGCGGGCGAGGCGGTCGTGGCGGACGTTCATGGTGGACCTCCAGCTGCGTCGCCCATGGTGCCACCGTCGGCCCGACGCGCGTTTCCGCCTGCAGCTCCGGGGTCCTTGCACCGGTCGCCCGGCGACGCCCCTTGCCGGATCCGCCTCATCCTGTTATACAGGTAGACATGCAAGTCCAGCCCGTGTCGGTCGCTGACGCCGTCGCGGTGGAGCTCCGCCGCCGCCTCCTCTCCGGCCACTACCGGGGCGGCGAGCAGCTGCGCGACACCGAGCTCGCCGCGGAGTTCGGCGTCGCCCGTCCGACGGTCCGCGCCGCCGTTCAGATGCTGGTCGCCGACGGCCTCCTCCAGCGGGGTCGCGGCCGGAGCGCCGAGGTCAGGTCCTTCGCGGCCGAGGACGCCATCGACCTCTACCGTCTGCGCCGGCCGATCGAGGCGGCCGCGGTCGAGGGGGTGATCGGGGCGGGTGCCGCCCTCGACGGCGTGGACGCCGCCATGCGGGCGTTCGGCGCGCTGACCGAGGACGTCCCGTGGGGCACGGTGGCGGACCACGACGTCGCCTTCCATCGGGCGGTCGTCGTCGCGACAGCGTCGCCCCGGCTCCTGCGGGCGTTCGACGAGGTGAGCGCCGAGCACCGGCTGCTCATCGCCCTGCTGCGCCCGGCGTACGAGGGCGTGGCCCAGCTCACCCGCGAGCACCAGGTCCTCCTCGACGCCCTGCGGTTCGGCGACGCCGCGGCCGCCAAGGCGGCCTGGTCCGCCCACTTCGACGACTCCGAGCGGTTCTTCGTCCACCTGATCAAGGAGCGCACCCTGTGAACTTCGCCGACTTCGACGCCCTGTCCTTCGACTGCTACGGCACCCTCATCGACTGGGAGACCGGGATCGCCGCGGTGCTCCGGCGCTGGGCGGACGCCAACGCGCTCGCGATGGGCGACCAGGAGCTGCTGCTCGCCTTCTCGACGCACGAGGCGGCCGCGGAGGCGGAGGAGCCGGCGGCCGTGTACCCGGTGATCCTGGCGCGCTCGATGCGGGCCCTCGGCGCCAGCCTCGGCGTTCCGGTCGGCGACGAGCAGGCCACGGTGTTCGGCGCTTCCGTGCCCGACTGGCCCGCCTTCCCGGACTCCGCCGAGGCCCTGGCAAGGCTGGCGCGGCGCTACAGGCTGATCATCCTCTCCAACGTGGACCGGACCTCGTTCGCGGGCTCGAACCGGCGGCTGGGCGTGACGTTCACCAGCATCCTCACCGCGCAGGACATCGGCTCGTACAAGCCCTCGCCCCGCAACTTCGAGGCGCTGGCAGCGGAGCGAGAGCGGCTGGGCATCCGCGAGGGCCGCCTCCTCCATGTCGCCCAGAGCCTGTTCCATGACCACGTCCCGGCCAAGGCAGCGGGCCTGCCCACCGTGTGGATCAACCGCCGCCACGGGAAGCCCGGGTGGGGGGCGACGCCCCAGCCGCCGGCGCCGGTCAGCCCCGACTGGACGTTCACGTCGATGGCCGAGTTCGCCGACGCGGTCGAGGCCGAGCGGGGCTGACCTCGGCACCGCCGCCCGGCCGCCCCGGCGCGTCGCGACACGGAGCACGGTCCGCCGGCTCGCGGCGCATCCCGTCCGGCTCACGGTTCGCGGCCACGCCTTGGATCGCGGAGGAGGGCGGGGCTGTCGTGCCCGATAATCGGGCCATGGGCAGGACGATCGTCGTCAGCGACCTCGACGGCACGCTCTCCACGGCCGAGGTGTGGCGCGGGGTGCTCGTGTGGGTCAGAGAGCACCACCCGTCGCCAGCGGCGCGTCGCTTCGTCGCGGTGCGGCTTCCGGGAGTGGTCCTGGTCAAGGCCGGACTGGTGAACAGGGAGCGGTTCCGGGCCCGCTGGTACCGCGACCTGGCGCAGCTGCTGGCCAAGCTCCCCGAGGAGCGCCTCGCCGAGCTCGCCGCCTGGGTCGTCGACGAGTGGCTGTGGCCGGCGCGGCGGGCGGCCTCCGTGGCGGCAGTCCAGCGGGCGATCGGCGACGCCCGGTCCAGCGACCCGGCCGCGAGGCTCGTGCTCGCCACCGGCGCCTACCAGCAGATCGCCGACGCGTTCGCGAGCCGGCTCGGCGCGGACCAGGCGCTCGGGACGCCCCTCGAGGCGTTCGGGGGCCGGTTGACCGGCAGGCTCGCGACGGCCGTCCAGACCGGCCGGCAGAAGGCGAACGCCGTCCGGTCGGCAGTGGACGGCGGCGTGGTTGCCGCGGCGTTCGGCGACACCGGCGCTGACATCCCGATGCTGCAGCTCGCCCGCCGGCCGGTGGCCGTCGCGCCCGATCGGGAGCTGCGCCGCGCCGCCGAACGCGCTGGCTGGGAGATTCTCGACCCCTCGTAGGCGGCTGATAATCAGGGCATGCCGCCGCGCTACCCCTGGATCCTGTTCGACGCCGACGACACGCTCTTCGATTTCCGGCTCGCCGAGGGCGAGGCGCTCCGCCAGGCCTTCGAGGCCCACGACGTGCCCTTCGACCCCGCATGGCTGGCGGTGTACCGGCGCGTCAACGCCGCCGCGTGGAGGAAGCTCGAGGAGGGGACCGTGAGCCCCGGGCGCCTCCGGGTCCTGCGCTTCGAGCAACTGGCGGCGGAGCTCGGGCTGGCGATCGATCCGCGGTCGATGGGCGTCGCCTACATCCGTCAGATGGCGATGCAGGCCCAGCTCGTGGACGGAGCCCTGGCCGTGGTGCGGTCGCTTGGACCGCGCCACCGGCTCGCGATCATCACCAACGGCTTGCCCGACGTGCAGCGGCCCCGGCTGGCGCGCTCGCCGCTGCATCGGTCGTTCGAGGACGTCCTGATCTCCGAGGAGCTCGGCGTCGCCAAGCCGGACCCGGCCTTCTTCGAGATCGCGCTCGCCCGCCTGGGCCGTCCGGCGCCGCGCGATGTCCTCGTGGTCGGCGACAGCCTGAGCTCGGACATCGCGGGCGGCATCGCGGCTGGTCTGGACACCTGCTGGTTCAACCCGGCGGCCGGGTCGCGTGGTGACGGCCCGGTCGCCACGTACGAGATCCGCCGGCTCGACGAGCTGCCCGCGATCGCCGACGGCTGACGCACCGTCCGCGCCGCGGCCCTCGCATTCGGCGGAGGCGGGGCAGGCCCGTCATGCACGCCGGCCGCGCCTCAGGGACTTGTCAGGAACGGCGGGGAGACTGATACTCCCCGCCGCCCGTTCAGTGTGCCCAAGCCCGAGGTTCCGCCACGTCTGACCAGCCCGCTGCACCGCTGCTCACGCGCCGCCGCGTCATCGCATCGCTCGGCGTGCTCGCCGTCGGCGCCGTCGTCGTCGGCGAGATCGAACTGGGGGGCGGGCCGGGGGGCAAGACGCCGGGGGCGAACTCGAGCCCGGGCGCGGCCGCGCCCGGCGGACCCTCGCCGTCTCCCTCCGCCGCCACGCAGGCGTCGGCCGTGACATCGCCCGGCGCCCGGCGCACCTACCGGACCCGGCCCGACATCGCGGCCCCCCTGATCGAGCTCACCAGCCTGACGGGCATCCCGGCGCCGGGGCTGATCTTCCTGACCCCGGCGAACGGCAAGGGCCACGACGGCCCGATGATCGTGGACGCCTCGGGCGAGCTCGTCTGGATGCGCCCCGACACCAGCGGCTACGCCACCGACCTCCGTGTCGCCACCCTCGACGGCGCGCCGGTCCTGACGTGGTGGGAGGGCGACAACAACGCGGGCATCGGCTCGGGCGAGCACGTGGTGGTCGATGCGTCGTACCGCCAACTGCTCCGGATCCCCGGCCAGGGGGGGCGCACGGCCGACCTGCACGAACTGCGCCTGACACCCCGCCGGACGGCGATGTTCTTCGCCTACGCGTCCGTCGGCCCGGGACCCCTGCCCGCGTCGTCCGGCGTCCAGCCCGAGGTGATGGACTGCGCGATCCAGGAGGTGGACCTCGCCACGGGCGCCCTGGTCTTCGAGTGGCACTCGATCGACCACATCGGCGTGGAAGAGTCGGTGATCAGCGCGCCGACGGCCGCGAACGCGGTCTGGGACTACTTCCACGGCAACTCCATCGAGGAGGACGCCGACGGCCACCTGATCGTCTCGGCGCGCAACACGTCGGCCATCTACAAGATCGACCGGACGACCGGAGACATCCTCTGGCGCCTGGGCGGCAAGCGCAGCGACTTCGCGATGGGCCCGGGCACGGTGTTCGCGCTCCAGCACGACGCCCGTCGCCAGGCCGACGGGACCCTCTCCATCTTCGACGACAACCAGACACCCAACTTCTCGCGAGGCCTGGTGCTGCGGGTGGACGAGACCGCCAGGACGGCCGCGCTCGTCCGTGAGTACCCGCAGCCGCAGCGCCTCCTGTCCGCGAGCCAGGGCAATGTCCAGTTCCTGCCCAACGGCAACGTGTTCATCGGGTGGGGCAGCGTGCCCCGCTTCAGCGAGTTCACCGCTGACGGCCGCATGGTGCTCGACGCAGGGTTCACCGCGTCCCAGTCGTACCGCGACCGGCGCTACGAGTGGGTCGGCCGGCCGGCCGAGCCGCCGGCGGTCGCCGTGGACCCGAGCGGCTCCGGCGCGGTGGTCTACGCCAGCTGGAACGGCGCCACCGAGGTGGCCCGCTGGGACGTCCTGGTCGGCAGCTCGACGGTGATGCGCCAGGTGGCGTCGTCGCCGCGGACCGGGTTCGAGACCATCGTCGGCCTCAAACAGCTGGCCACGGGCGACAGCCTCGTGGCGGTGCGGGCGCGCGATGCCACGGGGGCGATCCTCGGAGCGTCGTCGTCGGTCCCGCTGTTCGGCTGACCGGGCGCTCGCGCCGCACCCCGACCAGACCCGCGGGGCCTCGAGCGCGGGCTGAGCGGGTACCCTTGGCGGCATGCCCGCTGAGTTCATCTACACGACGTACCGGCTCGGCCGCCACTACCCGCCGGACAGGACGGTCCTCGAGGACATCTCGATCTCGTTCTTCCCGGGTGCCAAGATCGGTGTGATCGGGCCCAACGGCGCGGGCAAGTCGAGCCTGCTCCGGATCATGGCGGGGCTCGACGACGGGTTCACGGGCGAGGCGCGCCTCACGCCCGGGTTCTCGGTGGGCTACCTGCCGCAGGAGCCCCGGCTCGACCCGGCGAAGGACGTGAAGGGCAACGTCCTCGACGGCGTCCGCGAGGTCCAGGCGCTGATCGAGCAGTACAGCGCCCTCATGGCGAGGTGGTCCGATCCTGACGCCGACTACGAGGTGATCGGCGCCCAGCAGGCGGTCCTCGAGGACCGGATCGCGGCGGCCGACGCGTGGAACCTCGAGCGGAACGTGGACATCGCGATGGACGCCCTGCGCTGCCCTCCCGACGACGCGGACGTTGCCCGGCTGTCGGGTGGCGAGAAGCGCCGCGTGGCGTTGGCCCGGCTCCTCATGCGCCACCCGGACCTGCTGCTCCTCGACGAGCCCACCAACCACCTCGACGCGGAGTCGGTGGAGTGGCTGGAGCGGTTCCTGCAGGAGTACAGCGGCACGGTGGTCGCCATCACCCACGACCGGTACTTCCTCGACAACGTCGCACAGTGGATCCTCGAGCTCGACCGCGGGCGCGGCATCCCGTTCTCCGGCAACTACAGCGGCTGGCTCGAGCAGAAGCTGGCCCGCCTGGCGACGGAGCAGAAGCAGGCCGACGCCAGGCAGCGGACCCTGGCCCGCGAGCTCGCTTGGGTGCGCATGTCGCCCAAGGCGCGCCAATCGAAGGGCAGAGCGCGCCTCTCCGCCTACGAACAGCTGCTTGCCGAGGCCACCGACGAGCGCGTCGTCGCGCGTGAGCTGGAGATCGCGATCCCGCCCGGGCCGCGCCTCGGCGACCAGGTGATCGAGGTGCGGAGCCTGCGGAAGGGCTTCGGTGACCGGCTGCTGGTCGAGGACCTCAGCTTCAGCCTGCCGCGTTCGGGGATTGTGGGGATCATCGGCCCCAACGGCGCCGGCAAGACCACCCTGTTCCGGATGCTCGTGGGCCAGGAGGCGCCCGACGCCGGCACGGTCGCGGTGGGCGAGACCGTCCGCCTCTCGTATGTGGACCAGGGCCGCGACGAGCTCGACGCCGGCAGGACGGTGTTCCAGGAGATCACCGACGGGGTCGAGGTGGTGCGCGCCGGCACGCGCGAGGTCCCGGCCCGCGCCTACGTGTCCTCGTTCAACTTCCGGGGCACCGACCAGCAGAAGCTCGTCGGCACCCTGTCCGGCGGCGAGCGCAACCGCGTCCACCTCGCGAAGCTGCTCCAGACGAACGGAAACCTGCTGCTCCTCGACGAGCCCACGAACGACCTCGACGTGGACACCCTGCGGGCGCTCGAGGCGGGGCTCGAGTCGTTCCCCGGCTGCGTGGTGGTGATCAGCCACGACCGCTGGTTCCTCGACCGGATCGCCACCCACATCCTCGCGTTCGAGGGCGACAGCCAGGTCCGCTTCTTCGAGGGCAACGTGAGCGACTACGAGGCGTTTCGGCACCGGGAGCTGGGCGCCGCCGCCGACCAGCCGCACCGGATCCGCTACAAGCGGCTCGCAAGCTGACGACGCAGTGCGCCCGCCCACGATCGCTGAGTAGCGGCGCACTCGCGCCCGCTCAGGAGCCGAGCAGCGCCCGGGCGATCTCCCGTGCGAACCCCCCGATCTCGCTCCAGTCGCGGAAGTCGCCGGTCTGGTGGGTGCGCAGGATCTGATCGTCCACGCCGTGCTGGTTCGGGTCGAGCCGGCCGCCGAAGGTGCGGTGGGCACGGAACGGGAGGCTGCCCATGATCTCGAGCACGTTCGCGGCGGGGGGCAGGTCGAGCGTCGCGAGCTGCCGGTCGAGCGGGCCGCTGCTCCACAGCCACAGCGGCTTGCGCTCGAGCGCCCCGCGCAGCCGCCCCACGAAGCGGTGGGCGTCGTGCTGCCAGTGGGCGGCGTACAGGGCGCTGCCCAGAACGACCGCGTCGTACGCCTCGACGTCCTTCACCATGCGGGCCGGGCTGACGTCAACCTCGAGGCCCGCCTCGCGCAGGGCGCCGCCGATGACCACGGCGATCTCCGCGTTGGAGCCCATCTTGCTGGCGAATGCGACGAGGACGCGGGCAGCCACCGACTCGGTTCCCTCCATGCGGCCGACGACGCGGCCAATCTTGCCTCAACTTCGAGCGGCGCGAGCCGAGATGCGTCTACGATCCGCGTCATCGCGGTCGCGCCCTCCCGGCCTCCCGCCCCCCGCTTCGCAGGAGCCCCCATGACCCAGATCCAGCTGATGGACGCCGAGGACCCGGGCGACCTGTCCACGCTCGCGGACTGAGACCGCTGTGGACGCCCTGGAGCCCGACGCGGTCGATGTGGGCGCCGGCGGGGCGGCGATCGCGCGGCTGCGGGCGTGGCTCGTGGCGGCTCCCGCGTACCCGCCAGCCGAGGGCGACCTGCGCACGGTTGAGCTCCTGGGCCTGCGCGTCCCCGTCCGCGCCACGGCGGCGGTCCTGCTGGTCGCCCTGCTGCTGCTGCTCGACTACCACGGCCAGGTGACCAGCCTCGTCGCGGCGCTCACCGGCTGGTCGACGGCCTCGGACGCAGACTTCAAGCGGGTCCAGGCCGTCGGGCGGGTGCTCCTGCTGGCCGGGGTTCCGCTGCTGGCGGTGGTGGTCGGGTTCCGCGACCGGCCGGCCCGCTACGGCCTGCAGGCGGGCGACTGGCGCGCAGGCATCGCGATCGCGCTCGGCGGTGCGGTCGCGATGACGCCGGTCGTGCTGGCCATCGCACACATCCCGGCGTTCACCGCCTACTACGCGCCCCAGGCGGCCGCGCCCGCGCAGGTGTTGCTGACGACAGCCCTCGACGTGCTGCCGGCCGAGTTCTTCTTCCGGGGCTTCCTGCTGTTCGCGCTCCTGCGCGCAGTCGGGCCGATGGCCGTGGTCCTGGCCACCCTCCCATTCGCGTTCTCCCATCTGGGCAAGCCTGAGGTCGAGACGCTCTCGACGCTCGGCGGCGGGATCCTGTACGGCTGGCTGGACTGGCGCACGGGATCGGTCGTGTGGAGCGGCCTGGCGCACGCCTGGATCCTGGGCCTGGTGGTGCTCGCGGCCGGGGCCGCGGGCGCCGCGGCTCCTGATATGGAAGGACTTGTCAAGGGGGTGGGGCAGGGCGCGCTCGAGGTCAGGTCCGTGCGACGATGGTCACCCTGATATGCGCGGGTCGGCCGGGCCGTTGCCGCATGACAGTGA
>JAKAMV010000740.1 GCA_021812735.1 Chloroflexota bacterium
CCGCGGCCACCTCGAGGTGCTGCGCCGGGGCGGCTACCGGGATGCCGCCGAGACCGAGGAGACCGTCGCGCTCGTCCTCGACGAGCTCACGCACACCGTACGGCTGGTCGACCAGCTGCTGTTCCTCGGGCGCGCCTTGGAGCCCGACTCGCTGGACGAGGAACAGGTGGACCTGCGCTCGTTCATGGCCGACCTGTTCGAGGCGGCCCAAGCGCTCGCCCCCCGCCCCTGGTCGCTCGGGACCGTGCCCGACGCGGTGATCATGGTCGACCGCGCCAAGCTTCGCGGCGCGCTCCTCAACCTCATCGACAACGCCGTCAAGGCGACCGCCCCCGGCGGGTTCATCGCGCTCGATGCCCACTGCGACGAGCGGATCGTGCTTGCCGTGTCGGACGGAGGCCGCGGCATCGCCCCGGAGGATCAGCCCCACCTGTTCGAGCGGTTCGTCCGCTCCGGCGACCCGAGCTCGCGGGGGACGGGGCTGGGCCTCGCGATCGTGCGCGCGGTGGCGGAAGCGCACGGGGGCGAGGCGGTGCTGGAGAGCACTCCGGGGATCGGAACGGTGGTGCGGATCGTGCTGCCCGGCTCGCGGATCGTGGCCATCGGCGCGACCGTGGAACGGGCGGCGCACGGCCCGGGACCCGGTTCGAATCGGTCGGTTCAGGCGGCGGCGCAGGGGTGAGGCTCCTCATCATCGAGGACGACGAGCGCATCGCCTCGTTCCTCACCAAGGGGCTGAAGGCGGAGGGGTACGCCACGCTGGTGGCGCGCGATGGGGACGAAGCGCTGGCCGTCGGGGAGGCCGAGGGCGAGGCGCTGGACCTCGTGCTGCTCGACCTCGGGCTCCCCAGGATCGACGGCCGTGCCGTGCTCCACGCTCTGCGCGACCGCCACCCGGCCCTCCCGGTGATCATCCTGACGGCCCGCGACGACGTCGAGTCGAAGGTACAGGGGCTCGACTCAGGCGCCGCGGACTACGTCACGAAGCCCTTCCACTTCGAGGAGCTGCTGGCCCGCATCCGCACGACTCTGCGGGCCCGCGACCAGGCCGCCTCGTCTGTGTTGTCCGTGGGAGACCTGCGGCTCGACCTGCTCACCAAGGTGGCCTGGCGGGATGGCCGGCGCATCGACCTGGCACCCCGCGAGTGGGCGCTGCTCGAGCTGCTGATGCGCCGCCCCCACCAGATCCTCTCGCGCGCCCAGATCCTGGACCGGGTCTGGGAGTACGACTTCGACCCCGGCAGCAACATCGTTGACGTCTACGTGGGGTACCTGCGGCGCAAGCTCAACGCGTCGGGTTGTGCACCGCTGCTGCAGACTGTGCGCGGTGCCGGGTACCGGCTGCTGCCGCCGGAGGAGCCGGAGGAGGGGTAGCCACCAGCGGGGATGGATGAGCGCTCAGGACGCACCCCGCGCGGATCGGTGATGCCATGCCAGTGCCCTCCCTGAAACGTGAACGACTCGGTCTTGGCGCCGTCACGCAGCGATGGGCTCAAGGACGACCCGGTAGCCCGAGGACGTCGAGCTGGCTGATCGCCCGGCTGCGCGCTCGCTCAGTGTCACGCTTGACGAAGAAGTGGCCGCCGAGATCCTCGTAGTCCGCGTCGTAGGTGAGCAGATGTGAGCGGGCATGAATAGCGCAGAGAGTCGAGCGGGATACACCTCGATCGTGGCGAGCATCAGGTAGCGCAGGAACGGCTCGCCGGCGTCCGTGCGGGCGCCGGCGGAGGCGGCGACGATCGCCGGACTGTCCACCGACCGGGCTGCGCCGAGGACGGCGTGGAGCTGCTCGACATTGTTGACGTTGAAAGCCGGCAGGCCGTAGCCGTGCTCGGCGGCGTGGCGCTCGCGATGGTCCGGCAGCCTACGTCCGCGCTGCGATGCCGTCCGATGCATGTTCATCATGGTTGGGATGCAGAGTGGTGCATCCAGGACGGCCTGTGATCGTCGCCGTCCACGGATCCTGGCGTCACACGGGCTTGACGACGCCGACGGGCGACGGAGTCGGTGAAGTACAGACGACGATCGGACTCGCCCGACCCGAGCGCCGACCGCGGGTCGTCAGGACGAGGGCCTCGACCTTCCAGGCCGCGGCGATCCGGCCCGCGTCCGGCGGAGGAGTGGGCAATGGCGCGCCCGACAGGATTCGAACCTGCGACCTTCGGCTCCGGAGGCCGACGCTCTATCCGCTGAGCTACAGGCGCGCGTCCACGGCGTCGCGCCGCGGGCATCGAGTCTACCAGCGATCACCAGCGGGAGCCCGCCGCGAAGCGGACATTCGGGCCGTCCACGATCGACCACATCAGCGCCGCCCCCGGCCATGGCGCGGGAGCCGTGAGCGCCGCAAGGGCATCGTCCGGGTGCGCCGGGTAGGCCGCTCGGAGCTGGCCGGCGAACGACGAGGCCACCGCGCGGGTGGTGCGCGTCCGCCGAACTATGAGGAGGCTCGACCTACGGGGCTCGTCCCCCAGGCTTGCCCAGCCGACCCAGCTCGGCAGCGAGGCGGCCTTCTCGGCCGACCAGCGGACCAGTTGCTCGAGGCGTCGAAGCTCGCTCTGGATCTCGACCGCGACGACCACGGCCTCGTGCGGATCGTGCAGGACGGCGTCGATCCAGCCGCGGGACGGGCGACGGACGGCCACCTCCGTGTGCGTCCGCCATCGGGGGTGCAGCACTCCCAGGAGGGCCTCCAGCATCCGTGCCTGGTGCCGGTCGCGGACGAGCGGGCCCGTGTCCGGGTAGAGGCGGCATGACAGGTCGGCGCCGAGGGCGACGGCAAGGCGCGCGTAAGTCTCCTGCGACGGGCGCTCCGTGCCGGCGAGGATGCGATACAGGTAGCCGGGATCGACGCCGGCGGCCTTGGCGAGCGCGGCGACCGACAGACCGGCGTCCGCTCGGAGCCGTTCGATGTCCTCGGCGAGGCTCCGACGCAGGCGCGCGGCCATCCGCGCCGAGGCGCGGGCGACGCGAGGATCGGTCATGGACAGGAGTGGAGCAGGCACCGATCATCGGCGGGTTCGCTGCGAGGTGGGGAGCGGCAGGACGCACGACGCGGCCAGAGGGAGACGACGCCGAGGCCCGGGGGGACAGCGACGGGGCCCGGGGAACAGCGACGGGGCCCGGGGAACAGCGACGCGGGAGCCGGACCGGGGAGCGGTGACGGGGCCTTGAGTGGGACGGCGAGCACCCCACTGACTGCCAAGCACGATTCCTGGGGTGCCGACGTCGCTGCATTGCGCCCCAGTCATGCAGGCGACCGTTCTGGGCCCGCCGACTGCCCTGGTCCGGTCGTGCTCATGCGCCGCAGACAAGGGAGCGACCGCCTCACCCTCGAAATCGTGCGTGGTGGTCAGAGGCGCCTGCCGAGCGCGTTGCCCCGCAGTGGCCGCCACGGGGCCGGGGCCGGGGTCGCCGCCGTTCCGGTGCGCGCGGGCCTCGCGCCGCGTGAGAGCCCTGGGAGCCTGCCTCGAGAATCCCCCGGAGAATCCGAAGCGGCTCCTTGCGGAGCCGCTTCGACGCTGTCCCGGTGAAGTGCCGACCCGACAAGTCGGGTCACCTTCTGCCACGCAGTGAAGGCATCTGTCACGCCGGCTGAACCGGCTACCCTAACCCAACCTACCCATGCCCTCGCTGCTGGGGCAGCGGGCTGACGTGCAGCGCCATTACTGTACCGTTGGGGGCTGTCCGCACCAAGGCCTTTGGCTTAGGGTGCGGTTAAGAGGCCTTAACCTTCGACGAGCCGCGCGTCCCCACGCGATGCGCGCCGGCACCGGGAGGGCGGACGGATGAGCTTCCTCCAGAAGGCGAGGGAGGCGGCCGCGCAGGCCGCCGAGCAGGCGAAGGCGGCGGCCGCCCAGGTGGGCGATCAGGCGAAGGTCGTCGGCTCCCAGGTGGGGGAGCAGGCTCGGGTCCTCGGGGAGAAGGCGCAGGACCCGGTGGCCCAGGCGCGGGCGAAGCGCCAGGCGTCCGACGCGCTCCACCGGGCGAAGCGCAGCGTCAACACGATGGTCGAGCGGATCGACCCTGGGACGCTGGCCGACCTGGTCATCAAGTCCACGGCGCTCCAGGAGATGACCAACCGGGCGCTCAAGAAGAAGGGCTCGCCCTATCGCATCCAGGAGATCGTCATCACCGCGTCGATCCCGCCGGGCGTGAGCTTCGCGATCGGCAGGCTGCACGACGAGGAGGCGCCTGGCGAGGAGCTGGTCTCGTCGGTCGAGCTGGCGGAGGAGGCGAACCTCGCCGACGAGGCGATCGTCAGCCTCGACGGGACCGAGGTCTCCGCCGCCGCCCTCGAGAAGGGCCTCGCGAAGCCGGCGGGGGCGGACGAGGACGAGGACGAGCCGTACGACGGAGCGCCGGAGGAGGACTGACCGCCGCCGCGGAAGGCGGCGGTCAGTCCTCGCTACGGCTCGTCGACGATCGTCACGGTCTCCATGGCGACCGGGTCGACCGGGAGATCGCGGGAGCCGGTGGGATCCGCCGCGATCGCGTCCACGACGTCGATGCCTTTCGTCACCTGGCCGAAGATCGTGTAGTTCTTCGGCAGCTTCCCGGACAGGTCGGCCAGGCAGATGAAGAACTGGCTGCCGTTCGTGTTCGGGCCGGCGTTCGCCATGGCGACCGCGCCGCGCCAGTAGTCGCCGCCGAACGGCTCGTCGTCGAACGAGTAGCCGGGGCCGCCGGTGCCGACCCGCCCGGTGTTCATCGACGCCTTCTTGCCGTGCTGGCCGTCGCCGCCCTGGATGACGAAGCCGGGGACGACGCGGTGGAAGACCACGCCGTCGTAGTAGCCCTTGCGGGCGAGATCGGCGAAGTTCGCGGCCGCCTTCGGCGCGCCGTCGGTATACAGCTCGATCTCGATGTCGCCCCGCCCGGTCGCGAGGATGGCCCTGGTCGTCACGGGTCCTCCTTACTGCGAGACGGTGACCTTGGTCATCGCGACCGGGTCGTCGGGCACGTTGTTGGGCGGGCCGCTCTGCGGCGCGGCGGCGATCTTGTCCACCACGTCCATCCCCTCGGTCACCTTGCCGA
>JAKAMV010000044.1 GCA_021812735.1 Chloroflexota bacterium
CGGGCGCCTGCGGGGCCGCCGGCTGCTGGGTCGGGTCCGGCTGCTGAGCGGGCGCGCCCCACGCGGGCGCCTGCGGGGCCGGCGGGGCGGCAGGCGGCGGTGGCGTCGTCCACGCTGGCTCGGGTGGCCGAGGCGCCTCGGCCGCTGGCTCGGGTTGGACAGGCCCGGCTCCAGAGCCGGGCATCTCGGTCGCCATCCTGCTCTCCCCGTGTTGGATCCTCAGGCGGGCATTGTGGGCGCTCGTCACCGTGGGCTCAATGGGCAATTCGGCCAGCCCGTGACCGCGGCCCGGCATCTGGTCTACAATCCGCGCCCGTGGCTGGGTAGCTCAGCGGCAGAGCAGGCGACTCATAACCGCCCGGTCGACAGTTCGATTCTGTCCCCAGCCACCAGCACTCATCACCCGCTCGGGCAGCGCGCCCGGGCGGGTTTCGTTTTGCAGCCGGCACCCGGCGGCGGGCGCAGCCGCGCCGGGCCCGCCCGCCGTGCTGAGGACAACATCGCCAAGGACCCGGCGGAAGGGCGTCTGGGGGCCCGGCGCTATACTCGGCCGACGGCCGGCTCGCACCGGCCCCCGACTTCCGGAGGCGCTCCGTTTGAACGCGAAATTCCTGCGCAACGGGATCGTGATGCTCGTCCTCGTGGCGGGCACGGTCGCGCTGCTCGTGACCTGGCTGAACTCCTCGTCCCCAACAGCCCAGGACGGCTACTTCAAGTTCCTCAACGACGTCAAGGCCGGCCGCGTCGACCACGTCGTCCAGGACGGCGAGACGGTGACGGTGACGCCCACGGCCGCGTCGGGCGAGAGCACCTACACCGTCATCGTGCCGAACGCGATCATGACCAACGTCGCGTCGGACATGATGGCGGCGGCTGCGGCGGGCAACGTGACCCTCGGCGACAGCGCCTTCATCCGCAAGCCCACGCCCGACACGTCGTGGATCGGCCTGCTGCTGACCGGCCTGCTGCCGCTGCTCGTGATCGGCGGCTTCATCTTCTTCATGATGCGCCAGGCCCAGGGCACCAACAACCAGGCCCTCTCCTTCGGCAAGAGCCGGGCGCGCATGTTCCTGGGCAACAAGACCGTCGTCACGTTCGCGGACGTGGCGGGCGTGGACGAGGCCAAGACCGAGCTCCAGGAAGTCGTCGAGTTCCTCAAATACCCGGAGAAGTTCAACTCGCTCGGGGCGCGGATCCCGCGTGGCGTGCTCCTCGTCGGCCCGCCGGGCACGGGCAAGACGCTGATGGCGCGTGCGGTGGCCGGCGAGGCCGGCGTGCCGTTCTTCAGCATCTCGGGCTCCGAGTTCGTCGAGATGTTCGTCGGCGTCGGCGCGAGCCGTGTGCGCGACCTGTTCGACCAGGCGAAGCGCAACAGCCCGTGCATCGTGTTCGTGGACGAGATCGACGCGGTCGGCCGCCAGCGCGGCGCCGGCCTCGGCGGCAGCCACGACGAGCGCGAGCAGACGCTCAACCAGATCCTGGTCGAGATGGACGGCTTCGACACGAACACCAACGTGATCGTGGTCGCCGCCACCAACCGGCCGGACGTCCTCGACCCGGCCCTCCTGCGCCCTGGCCGCTTCGACCGCCAGGTGATCCTCGACCGGCCCGACATGCGGGGCCGGGTCGCGATCCTCAAGGTCCACACCAAGGGCAAGCCGCTCGACAAGTCGGTGTCGGTGGACGAGATCGCCCGCCAGTCGCCCGGCTTCTCGGGTGCGGACCTCGCCAACCTCGTCAACGAGGCGGCCATCCTGTCCGCGCGGCGCAACAAGAAGGTCATCGGGATGAACGAGTTCTCCGAGGCCCTCGAGCGCATCGTCGCCGGTCCGGAGCGCAAGAGCCGCGTGATCAGCGACGAGGAGAAGCGGATCATCGCCTACCACGAGGGCGGCCACGCCGTCGTGCAGCGGATCCTGCCCAAGTGCGACCCGGTCGCCAAGGTCACCGTCATCAGCCGCGGCATGGCCCTTGGCTACACCATGGCCCTGCCGACCGAGGATCGCTACCTCCAGTCCAAGTCCGAGTTCGAGGACAAGATCGCGGGCCTGCTCGGCGGCAACGTCGCGGAGCGCCTCGTGTTCGGCGACACGACGACCGGCGCGTCGAACGACATCGAGAAGGCCACCGACCTCGCCCGGCGCATGGTCACCGAGTTCGGCATGAGCGACCGCCTCGGTCCGCTCTCGTTCGGCAAGCGGGACGAGCTGGTGTTCCTCGGCCGCGAGATCGGGGAGCAGCGCAACTACTCCGACGAGGTCGCCAAGGTGATCGACGAGGAGGTCCGCGCGCTCATCGAGAACGCCTACGAGCGGGCGACCCAGGTGCTCACCGCCCACCGCGACCGCCTCGACCGCCTGGCCGACAAGCTGATCGCCGAGGAGACGGTGGACGCCGATGCGTTCGAGACGCTGTTCGACGATCTGCCGCCCAAGCCCGACCGCCACTCCGGAATCCCGCGCGTGATCGCCCCCGGCACGGACGGGGGCACGTCCACCACCTCCGGTTCCGGGGCCCCCGCCCCCAACCCGGCCCCGCAGCCCGCCTGACGCGCGGCCGCGAGGCCGCCGCAGCAGCCAGATCGAGGGCGGACCCCGCCGGTCCGCCCTCGATCTGCGTCTCGGCGCGGTAGATTCGGGTCGACGCCACAGCACAACGCAGGAGCCCTCATGACCGAGCTGCCGCGCACCCCGGAGCCCAACCCGATCGAGCCGGCTGTCGAGGCCGCGCTGGTCGCCTCGAGGGGGGCTCGCGCCGAGGCGCTTCTCGAGTTCGCGCGTATCCCCAGCATCTCGACGCAGCCAGAGCACGCAGCCGACATGGTGACGGCGGCCGAGTGGGTGGCCGCGAGGCTGCGGGGCGTGGGCGCGGCCGAGGTGGAGGTCATCCGCACCGACCTGCACCCCATCGTGTACGGGAAGATCCACGAGGCGCCGGGGGCGCCGACGGTGCTCGTCTACTGCCACTACGACGTCCAGCCGGTGGACCCGATCGAGCTGTGGGAGACCGCGCCGTTCGTGCCGTTCCTGCGCGACGGGCGCTTCGTGGGCCGGGGCGTGGCCGACGACAAGGGCCAGCTGGTGATGCACCTCTCCGCGCTCGAGGCCATGCGCACGGCCGGCAGGTCGCCGGCCGTGAACCTCACCTTCGTGTTCGAGGGCGAGGAGGAGTACGGCTCGGAGAGCCTGTTCAACTGGATTCCGCAGAACCGCGAGAGATTGGCGGCGGACCTCGCGGTCATCAGCGACACCGGCTACTTCGAGGGGAACGTCCCGGCCATCACCATCGCCCTGCGCGGGATCATGTACGCCCAGATCGACGTGGAGCTGTCGCCCGTCGACCTCCACTCCGGGATGTACGGCGGCTCGGTGGAGAACCCGGCCAACGCCCTGGCGCGCATCATCGCCGCGCTCAAGGGCCCCGACGGCCGCGTCCGCATCCCGGGCTTCTACGACGATGTCGTGCCGCTCACGGACGCCGATCGCGCCCAGATGGCGTCGCTGCCGTTCGACGAGCAGGCGTTCCGCGAGGAGACCGGCGTGCCCGCGCTGGTGGGCGAGGCCGGCTGGTCGATCCTGGAGAGCAAGACCGCGAGGCCGACGCTCGACGTCAACGGCATCTGGGCCGGCTTCCAGGGCGATGGCGCGAAGACGATCATTCCCGCCCACGCCCACGCCAAGGTGTCCACGCGGCTGGTCGCGGACCAGAACCCGCAGAAGGTCTTCGAGGCGCTTCGCGACTACGTCGCCCAGGTGGCCCCTCCGGGCGTCAAGGTCACCACGACCTACATCCACGGCGGCGAGGCGAGCCTCACCCCGATGGACCACGCGGCGACACAGGCCGCGGCGCGCGCGATCCGGGCCGTGGAGGGCGTCGAGCCCGTGTACATCCGCGAGGGCGGCTCGATCCCGGTCACCGCCGCCTTCGACCACGTGCTCGGCCTGCCCGTCGTGCTGGCGGGCTTTCCCCAGCCGAACTGCAACGCGCACGCCCCCAACGAGTGGCTCGACGAGCGCAACTTCGAGGCCGGGACGCGGGTCATGGTGCGACTCTGGGACGAGCTCGCAGCTCTGCCGCGAGGCACGGCGGAGTAGGCCCGGCGACAGGACCATCGGTGCACGGGCACGTGCGAAGGCGGGTGTTAGGATGCGCCCGTGGGTGCGTGCGTCGGGAGGGCATGAGGGAGTGACGACGGAGAGCGAGCCGACGGCCAAGTCGGCTTGGCGGCTCGACGGACCGACCGGCAGCTTGGCGCCAAGGTCGGCGATCGAGGTCCTGGTGGACCTCAACGACAAGGTCGCGACCGGCAAGGTGGGGGAGTACCAGCCGCTTCCACTCGGCTTCACGCCCCTCGACAAGACCATCGGGACCGGCCTCCGGGCCGGCGAGCTGCTGCTGATCGGCGGCGCCCAGGGCACCGGCAAGACCACGATGGCCCTCCAGATGGCGCGAAACGTGGCGTCCGGCGGCCAGGCCAACGTGCTCTACGTCTGCTATGAGCACGACGAGCAGTACCTCCTCAACCGCCTGATCGCCGCCGAGTCGGCCCTCGCCCACCTCCCCCACACGACCGGCGCGATCAAGATCCAGGACGTTCGCAAGGAGATCCTGGGCACGTGGATGTCCGAGGGCGGCGGCGCCGCCCAGCTGGCGTCCAACCCCCGGCTGCGCCCGTCGCTCGACCGGATCGCGCGCTACGGCCAGAACCTGTTCCTGCTCCGCGGCACGCAGACGGCCAGCACGATCGAGGGCGTCCGGGCGCTCGTCAGGCAGCACCGCGAGCTGTCGGGCGACCGGCGGCTGCTGGTCGTGGTGGACTACCTGCAGAAGGTGCCGGTGATCCCGGAACCCGCGACCGAGGCAGAGAAGGTCACGTTCGTCGTCAACGGCCTCAAGGACGTCGCCCTGTCCGAGGACGTGCCGATGATCTCGATCGTCGCGGCGGACAAGGAGGGCCTCAAGGCGTCGCGCCTGCGCAACCACCACCTGCGCGGCTCGTCGGCCATCAACTACGAGGCCGACATCATCCTGATCCTCAACGAGAAGTACAACATCGTCGCCAAGGTCAACATCGAGTTCAACCCCTACCAGGCGCAGCGCTTCCGCGACTGGGTGGTGGTCTCGGTGGAGAAGAACCGCGGCGGCATAGACGCGGTGGACGTCGAGTTCGAGAAGCACTTCGAGTACTCCTGCTTCGACCCGAACGGCCGGACGGTCCAGGAGAAGCTGATCGAGGAGCGGCTCTACAACGACTGAGGCGTCTGTGCCGGGCGCCCCCGCAGCCGCCTGGTCGCCCCCGACGCCGCCGTTCTCGCCAGCCCAGCGCGCCGCGGTGCGCGACCGGCTCCTCGCGGCGGCCGCAGACGAGCCCACGGTGGGGGCCGCCGTCCTGCTCGGGTCCACGGCCACGGGCACCGAGGACGGATGGTCGGATCTCGACATCGCGTTCGGCGTGATTGAGCCACTGCCAAGCGCGCTCGAGCGCTGGACCCGCTTCGTCGACCGCGAGTTCGAGGCGCTCCACCACTGGGACCTCCCGTCCGGCGCCGCGGTCTACCGCGTGTTCCTCCTCACGCCGGCGCTCGAGCTCGACCTCTCGGTGACCCCGCTCGACCAGCTGGCTCCGCGAGGGCCGGCCTGGCGCCCGGTCTTCGGGGCGGCCGCGGTGCCGGTGCCGCTCGAGCCGGAGCGCGTCGACCGGCTCGCGGGGCACGCGTGGCACCACGCCCTCCACGCCGCCTCCGCGATCGGTCGCGGGCACCCGTTGGCCGCCTCGCACTGGATCGCCTCGCTGCGCGAGCAGGTCATCGCCCTCGCCTGCCGTCGGGCCGGGCTGCCGACCTCGTACGCCAAGGCGGCCCACCTGCTGCCGCCCGGCGAGCTGGCACCGCTCGAGGCGTCGCTGGTCGCGTCGCTCGACGAGCCGGAGCTGCGCCGGGCGCTCGATGCGGCCACGCGGGCGCTGCTCGCGGAACTGGCGCGGTCCGATGCCGACCTCGCCGCACGGCTGGCCCCCGCCCTCGAGACCTGTCTGGGCCCGTCGTCGCGGTGGCGCCCGGGCGAGGCCGAACAGGCCGCCGGCGGGGCCGAGCAGGCCGCCGGCGGGGCCGAGCGGTGACCGCGCTGCCCCGGACCGACGGGCCCTACCCGGTGCTGGGCGGGCGCCGCGCCCGCACGTTCATCCGGTGGGCCGTCAACCCGCTCGTCCTGCGACTCGGCCTCGCGGGCGGGCGGCGGTCGCTGTGGGGCGTCATGACCGTCGCCGGGCGCCAGTCCGGCCGCCGGCACTCCAACCCGGTGGTCCCGCACGTGGTGGGCGACATCGTCCTCGTGCCCCTCAGCAACGGCCTCGGCGCCGACTGGGTCAAGAACGTCATCGCGACCGGCGGGGGGACGCTACGCTACCGCGGGCGCGAGTGGCGCCTGGTCGACCCGCGGCTCGTCCCGTTCGGGAGCGCCGCCGCCCGTCTGCCCGCCCGCCTCGCGCGTTCGTACGAGCGGATGCGCGTAGCGGCGTTCATGGAGCTGCGCGTGGAAGCCGGCTGGTAGCGGCCGAGGCGTGTCGCGGCCCGCCCCGCCGGCGACGCCCGGGCCCGCCCTTCGGCGGGATGCGCGATGACGATCCGCCCCGCGCAAGGCGGTATCGTGCGCGCATGAGCACCAATGCCGACAGATTCCCCGAAGTCGTCGAGATCGTGGTCGAGATCCCCAGGGGGAGCCGCAACAAGTACGAGTTCGACGAGGCGGCGGGCGTGTACCGGCTGGACCGCGTCCTCTCGTCGGCGGTGTTCTACAACTTCGACTACGGGTTCATCGAGGCGACCCGCGCCGCCGACGGCGACCACACGGACGCCCTGCTGGTCATCGACGAGCCGACCTTCACCGGCTGCCACGTCTGGGCGCGGCCGGTGGGCGGGCTCGAGATGCACGACGAGAAGGGCTTCGACTTCAAGGTGCTGTGCGTCGCGTTGGGCGACCCGCACCAGGCGCACATCAGCCGGCTGGACCAGATCCGTCCCCACCGCCTCGTCGAGATCGAGCACTTCTTCGAGACGTACAAGCTGCTCGAGGACAAGGCGGTCCAGATCGACGGCTGGCGGGACCGGGAACGGGCGCACGAGGTGCTCCGGGACGACCGTGAGCGGTTCCGCGCCGAGCACGGTGGCTGAACAGGCCCAGCGGCTGTTCATTGCCGTCGCCCTGCCGCCCGGACCGCTCGAGGCGTGCCGCCAGGTCATCGATGCTGTCCGGACCACCAGCCTGGGCCGTGACGCGCGCTGGGTCCGCTCGGAGAGCCTGCACCTGACCGTCCGGTTCCTGGGGGACACGCCGCCGGACCTGGTGCCCGATGTGGGCCTGGCCGTCCTGGACGCGGCCGCCGCGCTGGAGCCGTTCCGGGTCGAGCTGGCCGGTGCGGGCGCCTTCCCCGACGGCCGCCACCCGCGCACGCTGTGGCTGGGCGTCGACCGCGGCAATGACGGTCTCGAGCGGCTCATGGACGCGCTCGAGGCCCCGCTCGACCGCCTCGGCTGGCCGCCCGACCCGCGGGCCCGCCGCCCGCACCTGACGGTGGCCCGGACGGACGCCGCGCGCGGCGAGGTGAGCCACGCCATCGCCGAGGCGCTCGCCCGGGCGGCGGCAGGCTGGCGCACGGGGTTCGACGCCACCGCCGTCACGCTCTTCCGGAGTCATCTCGGCGGCGGGCCGCCCCGCTACGAGGCGCTGGTGGAGGCGAGCCTGGGTGCTTGAGGGACACCCTGTTTGCCCATGGGCGCCCGAGGCGCTAGGCTCGCACGGCCCCAACCCCTGCACCAACCCCGGGAGAGAGAAGCGAATGGCCAGCGCAGCCCGCCGAACCAAGTTCGTCCTGGACGAGGACCGGGTCCCGCGGACCTGGTACAACGTCGTGGCCGACCTGCTCCCCAAGGGCATCACGCCGCTGCCGCCGATCCACCCGGGGACCGGGCAGCCCATCGGTCCCGACGACCTGGCGCCGCTGTTCCCGATGGCGTTGATCATGCAGGAGGTCTCCGCCGACCGCGAGATCGAGATCCCGGACCCGGTGCGCGATGCGTACATGATGTACCGGCCGTCGCCGCTGCATCGGGCGCACCGCCTCGAGCGCGAGCTCGACACGCCGGCGCACATCTACTTCAAGTACGAGGGGGTCAGCCCGGCCGGCAGCCACAAGCCGAACACCGCCCTGGCGCAGGCGTTCTACAACAAGCAGGAGGGCGTCAAGCGCCTGGCGACCGAGACCGGCGCCGGGCAGTGGGGGAGCGCGCTCGCCTTCGCCGGGGCCGTGTTCGGCCTCGAGGTCAAGGTCTACATGGTGCGCGCGAGCTACGACCAGAAGCCGTACCGGCGCATCCTGATGGAGACCTACGGGGCGAGCGTCGTGGCCAGCCCGAGCCCGGACAGCAACTACGGCCGCAAGCTGCTCGCGGAGTCGCCCGGCACCCCCGGTTCGCTCGGCATCGCGATCACCGAGGCGGTCGAGGACGCGGCCAGCCGCGAGGACACCAAGTACTCGCTGGGCTCGGTGCTCAACCACGTGCTGCTACACCAGACGGTGATCGGCCAGGAGTCCATCGAGCAGATGCAGATGGCGGGCGAGGAGCCCGACGTGGTCATCGCCTGCGCCGGCGGCGGGTCCAACTTCGGGGGCCTCGCGTTCCCGTGGGTCGGTCGGATGCTTCGTGGCGAGGGCCAGTACCGCGTGATCGCGGCCGAGCCCGAGGCCGCGCCCTCGCTGACCCGCGGCGTCTACGCTTACGACTTCGGCGACACGGGACACCTCACGCCCATCGTCAAGATGCACACCCTGGGCAGCGAGTTCATCCCCGAGCCCATCCACGCCGGCGGCCTCCGCTACCACGGGATGGCGCCGCTCGTGTCGCTGCTCAAGGAGAACGGCCTGATCGACGCCCGCAGCGAACATCAGCGCGCGTGCTTCGAGGCCGGCGTCACGTTCGCCCGGGCCGAGGGCATCCTGCCCGCGCCCGAGAGCACGCACGCCATCAAGGTCGCGATCGACGAGGCGATGGATGCCAAGCAGCGCGGCGAGTCGCGCGTCATCCTGTTCAACCTCTCGGGCCACGGCCACTTCGACCTGGCAAGCTACGAGAAGTACCTGCACGGCGGCCTCGAGGACTACGAGTACCCGGCCGCCCGCGTCGCCGAGGCGCTGGCGTCGCTGCCGAAGGTCGGCGTCTGACCGAGTCTCCGCCGGTCCAGCGCGGCGGACTCCGGCCCACCCGGGCCTCCGCCCGGCACGGGCGATAATCGCCCCATGCGCGTCGCCCTCCTCGGACTCGGCCTGATCGGGGGCTCGATCGCCCGCGCCCTGGCGGTCGCCGGGGACGACTGGTGGGTGGGAGCCTGGACACCGTCCGGCACGGGTCCGCAGCGTGCCGTCGAGGTCGGCGCGATCGATGCGTCGTTCCGGTCGGCGCCCGATCTGCTCCGCGAGGCCGAGGTCGTGGTGCTTGCGGCACCGCCGCTCGCCTGTGCGGGGCTGATCGGTCGGCTGGCGGGGACGTGGCGCGACGCTCTCCGGCCCGGCGTGACCGTGACCGACGTCGCCTCCACCAAGGCCGAGCTCGAGCACGCCGCCCGCGATGCGGGGCTGCCGTGGGTGGGCGGCCATCCAATGGCCGGCCGTGAGGCGAGCGGCTTCGAGGCGTCGGACGCGGCGCTGTTCCGCGACCGGCCGTGGGTGGTGACCGCGCCGCTGGGCGGCGGCGACCCCGACGTCGTGGAGCGGCTCGCCGCCGCCTGCGGTGCGACGCCGGTCCGCATGGACGCTGGCCGCCACGACCGCCTGGCGGCGGCCATCAGCCATCTGCCGCTGCTCACATCGGTGATGCTCGTCGAGGCTGTCGCCGGCCTGCCCGGCAGCACGGATCCAGAGTGGGACGCGGCGCTGTCCCTCGCCGCCGGCGGCTGGCGCGACACGACGCGCCTGGCCCGTGGCGACACGGCCATGGGCGCGGAGATCTTGGCCACCAACGCAGACCGCGTGGCGGAGCGGCTGCGCGCCTACCGGGCGCGGGTCGACGCGTGGCTTGCGGTGCTCGAAGCGCCCGGGGGTGCCGATCCGGCCGCCATCCGCGAGCGGCTCGAGGCGGTCCGCGACCGGCTGGAGGGTTGAGGGGTGGGAGCCCCCGATGAGCTCGTCCTGGTCGTCCCGCGCGAGGCGCTCGTGCCAGGCGACGGATGGACCGGCGTTCGGCGGCTGGACCTCGCGGATGCGCTGGCCGTCGTCGCCCGCGAGGGCCGGTTCGTGCGGCGCAGCGACGCCGAGGGGGACCCCTCGCTCAAGCAGGTAATCCCGTACCTGGTCCTGCGAGACGGCGAACGCTGGTTCCTGATGCGCCGGACGCGGGCCGGCGGCGACGCACGCCTCCACGACCTTGGCTCGATCGGCGTCGGCGGACACCTCAACCCCGGCGACGGCGACGTGGCGGGCGGACTGCGCCGGGAGTGGCAGGAGGAGCTCGAGGCGGACTTCCTGCCCGAGTTCACGCCTGTCGGCCTGCTGAACGACGACACGACGGCCGTGGGCGCCGTCCATGTGGGATTCGTGTACACCGCCGACGCGGCAGGGCGACCGGTCGCCATCCGTGAGACCGACAAGCTCTCGGGCGCCTTCGCCGCCACCGCGGAGGTGGCCGCCGCGAGTGACGGCCTCGAGACGTGGAGCCGCCTCGCCTTCGAGGCCCTGACCGCGCGTCCCGGCCAGTGAGGCCTCGCGGCACGGGTGCCGCGCGCGGCCGAGTGCCATACTCCCGCCCAGGTCCATGAGCGATCGCATCTCCAGCCCGACTCTCGCGGCCGTCCGCGCGCTCCTCGCCGCGGGCCTGCTGGCCGTCGTCCTCGCCCTGCCGGCGAGAGCCGCGTCGGGCGACGTGGTCGTCCTCACCGCCGACGGCGTGGTGGACAACGTCATGGCCGGGTACGTGAGCGACGGGATCGCGTCGGCGGAGGCCGGCGGGGCGGCCGCAGTCGTCATCAAGCTCGACACGCCCGGCGGCAGCCTCGACGCGATGACGCAGATCACCAAGGCGGAACTCGAGGCGAGGGTGCCGGTGATCGTCTGGGTGGCGCCGGCCGGTGCGTGGGCGGCCAGTGCCGGGACCTTCATCGCGCTCGCCGGCAACCTCGCCTACATGGCGCCGGGCACCAGCATCGGCGCAGCGTCGCCGGTGGGCAGTAACGGGCAGGACATCACGGGCACCGAGGGCGCCAAGGTCATGAGCATCTCGGTCGCGACGATCACCTCCATCGCGCAGGCGCGGGGGCGGAACGTGGCCTGGGCGTCGTCCGCGGTGTCGAGCGCCGTGTCCGCGACGGCCACCGAGGCGGTCGCCAAGGGCGTGGTCGACGGCGTGGCCCAGACGCTCGACGCGGTGCTGGCCGCCGCCCAGGGGAAGGTCGTCACGACGCCGACCGGCCAGATCACGGTGGACGTGGCGGGCCGGCCGATCGTGGAGGCGCCGATGAACCCCGTCCAGGGCTTCCTCCACCTCCTGTCGGATCCGAACATCGCGTTCATCCTGTTCGTGGTCGGCGTCGGGGGGATCCTCGTGGAGCTGGTCCACCCGACGATCCTGGGCGGGATCCTGGGCGGGCTGTGCCTGATCCTCGCCTTCGTCGGCTTCGGCAGCCTGCCGCTCAACGTCGCCGGGCTGCTGCTGGTCGCGTTCGGCATGCTGCTGTTCGCGCTCGAGACGCAGATCGTGAGCCACGGCCTGCTTGCCCTGGGCGGCATGATCGCGTTCGTCCTCGGCGCCTCCATCCTGTACACGCCGCCGTCGGGCGCACCGCTGGAGCCGGACGTCTCGGTCGCCACGCCGGTGATCGTCGTGGTGGCGGCGACGTTCGCGCTGTTCATGGGCGTCGTGACCGTTGCCGCGCTGCGCGTCCGGCGGATGGCGCCACCGAAGGGAGCCGTCGGCACGCCGGTGCCGCTGGGCAGCATCGGCGTGGTTCAGGCCCCGCTCGCGCCCCGGGGCACCGTCCATCTGGCCGGCGAGACGTGGAGCGCGCGGACGGCAGACGGGGCCGAGCTCGAGCGCAACACTCCGGTCCGCCTCGTCGCCTTCGACGGGCTGATCGCGGTGGTGACGCCCGACCCAGGTGCCGCCGAGGCGGCCGGGCAGCGGCCGCCGACCACATCGACGCCCGTCCAGCCGCCCGCCGCCCAGGTGTAGCCCGAAGGGAAGGATCGCATGGAACTGGTCATCGGGTTCTCGGTCGTCGCCGCCATCGTCCTGCTGTTGGTGCTGCTCCTGTACCTCTCGGTGCGGATCGTGCAGCAGTACGAGCAGATGGTGGTCTTCCGCCTCGGCAAGACGAACGAGAGCATGGTCTACGCCCCCGGCCTGCGGTGGCTCATCCCGATCGTCGACCGGCCCGTGAAGGTGGACATGCGCGAGCAGTTCATCGAGGTTCCGAGCCAGACCACGATCACCAAGGACAACGCGCCGATCAACGTCGACTTCCTCATCTACTGGCGGATCGCTGAGTCGCTCAAGAGCGTGGTCAACGTCGCGTACTTCGCGGGCGCCCTCCAGGGCGTGGCCACCACCACGCTGCGCGCGGTCATTGGCGACATCCTGCTCGACGACGTGCTGTCCAAGCGCGAGCAGATCAACGAGGTCCTGCGCACGAAGCTCGACGAGGTCACAGAGCGGTGGGGCGGCAAGATCACCACCGTCGAGATCCGTGAGATCACGCCGCCGCGCGAAGTCCAGGACGCCATGAACCGCCAGCTGTCCGCCGAGCGGACGCGGCGCGCCGTGATCACCGAGTCCGAGGGCGCGCGGCAGTCGGCGATCAACGTGGCCGAGGGCCAGAAGCAGTCGGCGATCCTCCAGGCCGAGGGCGACCGGCAGGCCGCGATCCTGCGCGCCGAGGGCTTCAGCCAGGCGCTCGAGCGGATCTACGCGGCCGCGCACCAGATCGACGAGAAGACGATGGCGCTCCAGTACCTCGAGGCGCTCAAGGCCCTCGGCGCCAGTCCGTCGACGAAGTTCCTGATCCCGACCGAGTTCAGCTCGCTCGCCGACAAGATCGGCGGCTACGTCAACAAGGGCATCGGCGCGCCCATCGGCCCCGCCGAGTGATCCGCCGCGCGCTGGCGGCGACGGCGGCGCTCGGCGCTGCCGTGGTGTCGATCGGCCCGGTGAGCGACCGCCTGGCGCGGCGGCTGATGGCCGCCCCGCGGCGCCTGCCCGAGGAATCCGGGATGGCCGCCCGGCTCGATCACCTGGGCGGGGAGGTGGCGCGGCTGCGTTCGCGCGACGGGGTCCGCCTGACGGGGCGCTGGCTGGCCGCGGAGCCGGACGGTGACTGGCTCGCAGACCCGCGCGAGGCGGTCCTGCTGCTCCACGGCTACAGCGGCTCCGTCGCCCCTGACCTCGTGGAGCTGGGCCCGTTCCTGCGCCGCACCGCCGGCGTGCTCGGCCTGGACTTCCGCGGCCACGGTGGATCCGATGAAGCGCCCACCACGTTCGGCCTCCACGAGGTGGAGGACGTGGCAGGAGCGCTGGCCTGGTTGGGAGAGCGCGGGGTCCGGCGCGTGGCGCTGGTCGGGTCGTCCATGGGCGGCATCACGGCGATCGCGGCAACGGCCGTGCTCGGCGATGGTCGGCTCGCCTCGGCGGACGCCGCCGCAGAGGCGGCGGCCCACACGACCGTGGACCCGCCGTGCCCGAGGATCGTCGCGGTCGTGGGCGACTCGGTCGCGCCCGAGCTGGCGCTCGTCGTGGGGCGCCGGCTGGGCGTGCCGGGTGGGGTGCGGCTGGCCGGCCACGCCTTCTCGAGATTCGCCCGGATGGTCGGCGGCGACCCGAGGGCGACGGAGCCGATGGCCATGGTCGGCCTGCTGGAGGACGTGCCCCTGCTGCTGGTCCACGGCGGCGCCGATCGGCTCATCCCGCCCAACGCCCAGGCGCGGCTGGCCGCCGCCGCACCCGCCGGCACCCGGCATCTCGTGATCGAGGGGGCTGGCCACGGGGCGCCGCACCAGGTGGACCCCGACGCTTGGGAGGCCGCGGTGGGCGAACTCCTCAGGACCGCGTTCCGCGAGGCCCGGGACTAGCGGCGGCTGCCCGCCGGGCGGGCCCGTATACTGCGCGCAGCGAGGCCGGGGGCGGCTCGCCATATGCGCATGCCGGGAGGTGCGATGGCCGGGAAGGTGCTCGTCGTCGACGACGATGCAGGCGTCCAGCGACTCCTGCAGCAGACACTGCGGGGCGAGGGCTACGAGGTGCTTCTCACCACCGAGGCCGGCGAGGCCTTCCGCCTCTGGCAGTCGGAGAACCCATCGCTGCTGCTGCTCGACGTGACGCTGCCCGGTGTCGACGGCTACGACCTGACGACCCGGATCCGCGGCGCTGAGCCGGCTGGCAGGCACGTCCCGATCATCATCCTCACCTCCGACCGCGACGTGTCCCAGAAGGTCCGAGCGCTCCGCTCGGGCGCGGACGACTATCTGGTCAAGCCGTTCCACCCGGCCGAGCTCCTGGCCCGCATCAAGGCGCTCATCGCGCGCTTCACACCGGGCGACTCGCTCGGCGCGCGGCCGCCGATGGGCCGGATCCACGCCTACTACGGGGCCAAGGGCGGTGTCGGCACCACCACCATCGCCATCAACGCCGCGATCGCGCTGCGGTCGCTGGACCGCCGCGTGGTCCTGGTGGACGGCAACCTGCAGTTCGGCGATCACCGCGTGTTCATGGACCTCGCCAACGACCGCAAGAGCATCGTCGACGCGGTGAACGCCCCGACCATCGACGCGGACCTCATGAAGGGCGTGATCCAGGCCCACGACTCCGGTGTGGACCTGCTGCTGGCCCCGCCGACGCCCGAGGCTGCCGATCTGGTCACGGCCGGGCACGTGCACGAGATCCTGCAGGTGCTGGCCACGATGTACGACTACGTGATCGTCGACATCGACAAGCGCCTCGACGAGTTCAACCTGATGGTGCTGGACATCGCGGAGACCATCTTCGCGGTGATGACCGCCGATCTCTCGTGCCTCAAGAACGTGCGCCTCGTCCTGGGCACGATGGGCCACCTGGGCTACGCGTCGGGCAAGCTCAAGCTGGTGCTCAACCGTTCGAACGCCTACACCGGCATCAACGTGAAGAGCGCCGAGGGCGCGCTGCGCCAGCCCATCGAGCACCAGATCGTCAATGAGTACCGGGGGGCCATCTCGGCGCTCAACACCGGCGCCCCGTTCATGGTCGCCAAGGCGGACTCGGTGCTGGGCCGCTCGGTGCTCGATTTCGCCAAGGCGGTCGACAAGGCGCCGGCGAGGTCTGCGCCGCAGCTGCAGCCCGGCCCGGCTCGCTGAGCGCGGGCGGTCGCCTAGCGGTCGGCCACCTGCCGCAAAGCCGAACCCCAGGGTGGGGTCTGGGATAAGCCCCCGGTGAGCCGTGCGGCCTAGTGTGCCGCCCGTGCTTGCAACGCTGCTCTCCGCCACTCTCCACGGTCTCGTCGGCCGAGTCGTCCGCGTCGAGGTGGACGTAGCGCCCGGGCTGCCGGGGTTCACCATCGTCGGTCTGCCGGACGCGGCCCTGTCTGAGGCGCGGGAGCGGGTGCGCGGCGCCCTGCGCAACGCCGGCTACCGGCACCCGCCGCGCCGGATCACGGTCAACTTGGCGCCGGCCGAGCTGCGCAAGGCGGGCGCGTCCCTGGACCTCGCCATCGCGCTGGGCGTACTGCTAGGGTCGGAGCAGGTGGCGGCCGACGTGGGCGGCGTCGGCCTGGTGGGGGAGCTGGGCCTCGGCGGCGAGGTGCGTCGGGTGCCCGGCCTGCTGCCGATGACCCTGGCGCTGCGCGACCGAGGGGTGCGGCGGGTGCTCGTGCCCGAGGAGGGCGAGGCGGAAGCCCGCCTGGCGCCTGGGGTGGAGGTCGTCGGGGTCGCCTCGCTGGGCGACGCGGCGGGCACGCTCCGGCGGCCGCTGGCCAGGCGGCCGGCGCCGTCCCCGCTGCCGAGGACGGGCATCACGGCCGGCCGCACGGACAGCTGCCACGCCGGATTGGGGAGCGTCCCGGACCGGACGCCGGACCTGGCGGATGTGCGAGGCCAGGCGGCGGCGCGGCGGGGACTGGAGATCGCGCTCGCCGGCGGCCACGCCCTGCTGCTCATCGGGCCGCCCGGCGCGGGCAAGACGCTCCTCGCGCGGACGATCCCGTCGCTCCTGCCGGACCTCGACGATGCGGCGGCGCTGGCGGCCACCGTGGTCGCGTCGGTGGCGTCCGAGGCGCCGGTGACCGAGCTCCGGCGTCGGCCGCCGGTGCGCATGCCGCACCACACGGTGAGCTACGCGGGCATGGTGGGCGGGGGCGCGCGGCTCACCCCCGGTGAGGTGACCCTCGCCGACCAGGGGTGCCTGGTCTGCGACGAGCTGCCGGAGTTCGGCCGTGACGTGCTCGAGGCGCTTCGCCAGCCGCTGGAGGAGGGGAGCGTCGCCGTGGTGCGTGTCGGGCGCTGGGCCACGTTCCCCGCCCGGTTCACGTTCGTCGCCGCGATGAACCCGTGTCCCTGCGGCCAGCTGGGGTCGGCGAGCCAGGCCTGCACATGCCCGGCCGGCGCGCCGCAGCGGTACCTGCGCCGCGTGTCCGGCCCGCTCCGCGACCGGATCGACCTCTGGGCGACGATGGACCGAGTCCCGCCGGACCAGCTGCTGCGCGGCGCCGCACCGGAGTCATCCGCGGTGGTCGGCGCGCGGATCGCCGAGGCCCGCGGGCGGCAGCTGAGCCGCAACCAGGGGCTGCCCAACGGGCGTCTCGGGGGCCGCAGCCTGCGGGAGGCCTGCCGCCTCGACGGTCCGGCGTCGGGGCGTGCAGTGCTGCTGGCCGAGCGCGAGGGGCTCTCGGGCCGCGGCACCGACCGGCTGCTCCGCGTGGCGCGGACCATCGCAGACCTCGCGGGCCGGCACGCGGTGATCACCGCTGACCTCGACGAGGCGGCCCGGTTCCGCGTCCCGGCCGACCGGTTCCGGCTGGGGCTGGCCGGCTGATGCTCGGCGTGGGGCGCCGCGGTCCGCTGGGCCGAGACGCGGACCCGGCGAGTGACACCGGCGGCCGGCCGCCGGTCCGCGGGCTGGACGAGCGGGATGCGTGGGTGGTGCTGGCCGGTGCGCGCGGCGTGGGCCCTGTGACCTTCGGGCGGCTCTTGGGGTGCTACGGGAGCGCCGGCGCTGTGCTGCGAGACGCCGCTGCGGACGGCGCCGTGGCGCGGCTGGTGGCCGCCTCCGCGGGGCCCGACACCACGCCAAGCCTAGGCCCGACGTCGGCCCTCACGATCGTGGCCGCGGCAGCGGACCCGGACCGCGCGCTCGAGGCGGTGCGGCGAGCCGGGGTCGGGGTGGTGACCTATCGGGACCCGGCATATCCGAGCCGCCTGCGGCGCATCGAGCTGCCGCCGCCGGTCCTGTTCGTCGCTGGCGACCCGATGGCACTGGAACCGCCCCACGCGGTGGCGCTCGTCGGGACCCGCCGGCCCACCGCGGTCGGGCGGGCGACGGCGGCACGGGTTGCGGAGGCGGTCGCCGGGCGCGGCGCGACGGTCGTGTCTGGTCTCGCCTATGGGATCGACGCGGCCGCCCACAGCGCTGCGGTGCGACGGGGGCTGCCGACGGTGGCGGTCGTTGGCGGCGGGCACAGCCACCTGTACCCCGCTGGGCATCGCGGTCTGGCGGCGGCGATCGTCGCGGGCGGCGGCGCCGTCGTGAGTGAGTTCGCGCCCGACGTGCCGCCGTCGCGCGGCACCTTCCCGCGGCGCAATCGCCTCATCAGCGGCCTGTCCGACGCTACCGTGGTGGTTGAGGCGGGCGCGCGCAGCGGCGCCCTCACCACCGCGGCCTGGGCCTTGGAGCAGGGCCGGTCACTGTTCCTCGTCCCCGGGCGACTCGACGACCCGGCGGTCGCCGGGTCGCTGGCCTTCCTGCGCGAGGCGGGGCCAGAGGCCCGGATCGTGGCCGGCATCGCCGAGCTGCTCGAGGATCTCGAACTGGACCGCGGAGGTGCAGCGACTGTCTCCGGCGGGACGTGCAGCGCGTCGTCGTCGGCCGGCCTCGGCGAGGCGGAGGCGGCTGTCGCTGCCGCGCTGCGCAGCGGAGCAGGCGGCGTCGACGAGCTCGTCAACGCCACCGGACTGCCGGGCGCCACGGTCCTCGCGGCGATCACGACTCTGGAGCTCCGCGGGCTCGCCCTCGAGGTGCTCGGCCGCTACCAGCCGTCGGGGTGGCTGGCGGAGCCGGCGACGGGGCCCGCCCACCGGCCGTGGGTCGGGCCGGCACGCGGGCCTGCGAGATGATGCCGCCCCAGGGGGTCGGAACCGCCGGGGCGGGGTGGACTCGTCTGGGGCCCGGTGCTACGCTCCGCCCGTTCCCGGACTGCGAGCGCGCGCATGACCGGGCGGTGGCGTCGTCGTCCCCGGGCGCCACGGGACAGGACGCAGTGGAGGACCACCGATTGCGGAAGCTCGGGGCGACCGTGCTCGCCCTGCCCGTGCTCTCCGTCGTCTACCTGGCCGTGGCGGTCAGGTCAGTTGGTCGCCTTCGTGCAGCGGGATTCGTCGGCGCCGTCGGGCTCATGGCGCTCGTCCTCATGGTCGGCGGTCGGCCTGCCCCCTCGACCGCCGTCCCGCCTTCGCCGCCACGCCCCGTCGAGGCACGACTGCTCGACGCGGTCGTGACCGGCCATCCGCTCAAGGTGCCGTTCCAGATCGGCTTCGACGCGCCGATGGACGCCGCGTCGGTGGCGGCTGCGCTGCGGGTCTCTCCGGACGCCGCACTGTCGTTCTCGTGGTCCGCCGACGGGAAGGACCTGACCCTCGCGCCGGTCACCGCGTGGACGCCGGACACGCTGTACTCCATCACGGTCGACTCGACGGCGCGGGCCGCGGACGGCGGGGCCCTGGCCAGCCCAGTGCGTGCTGTCGTGCTCACGGCGAGTGCCGGCACGGGCACGATGAGCGCCACCGCTCTGATCGGCGGCCGCGCCGCGGCCACCACGTCGTTCGCCATCCACCTTGACCGTGCCGTGGCCGTGGCGGCTGTCCAGGCCGCGTTGCAGGTGGTGCCGTCCGTTGCGGGCACGGTCACGGCCGGGGCAGGCCAGGGCGACTACGTGTTCACGCCGGACAGCCCGCTGGCCGCCAACACGGCGTACCGCCTGACGCTGGCGGGTCTGGTGGACAGCGACGGGATCGCCTTCGCGTCGACGCCGACCATCGCCGTGAGGACGGCGCAAGCCCCAACAGTTGTGCGCTTCCGCCCCCTGAACGCCGCCAAGGACCAGGCCCAGGCCTCGGTGCTGTCGGTGCGCTTCACCGACAAGATGAACCGCACGACCACCGCAGCCGCGTTCAGGGTGGTCGCCGCGGGCAAGACGGTGCCCGGCAAGGTCACCTGGGCCGAGACGGACCACGTCCTGGTGTTCACCCCCACGTCGGCCCTCCCGTACGGTGCCAAGGTCGCGATGACCGTAGCGACGTCCGCGACATCCGCCTCGGGCATGCCGCTCGCCGAGCGCGCCGGCGGCACCTTCAGCGTGAAGGCCAAGCCCGTGCCGCCCAAGTCGGCCAAGACCGTCAAGACCCCGACGACCACGACCAAGGCGCCGACCGCGACCGCGACCAAGCCCATCCCGCACCCCAGCGGTACCGGCGGATCGGGCGGCGTCTCCGCCAGCTGGTACTCGGTCGAGACCTACTACCTCCAGCTGATGAACTGCACCCGGACCGGCGGCTGGGTCACCTCGACGGGCGCCTGCTCGTCGCCCGGCGGCCGCAACGTGGCGCCGCTCGAGCTGTCCGCGAGCATCAGCACCAAGGTCTCCCGCCCGTACGCCCAGTACCTCGCGGCGCACGACTTGTGCAACCACTTCTACGGCGGCACGCCGGGCGACCGGCTGCATCGTGCGGGGTACAGCAGCTACAACTGGGCCGAGAACATCGGCTGCGAGGACATCAGCCCCTACAGATCGGTCCTGGGCTCGCACCTGTTCTTCCAGAGCGAGAAGCCGTACAACGGCGGCCACTACGTCAACATGATGAACTCCCTCTACACCGAAGTCGGCATCGGCGTCTGGGTGTCCGGCGGCCGGACGCGCCTGGTCGTTGACTTCTACCGGCCATAGGCGGTCCCGCCGCCGGCTGGGACCATCTGCCCGGTGACGCGGGCCCGCGCATCGGGGAGGATCGACGCGTGATCCGCAACGTCGTCGTCCACATCGCCAACGAGCAGCCGCTGCTGGCGGACCTGTTCGAGCTCCCCGCCGCCACCGACGCCGGCCTGCTGTGCACCAACCTGCGAGCGATGGACGGCAAGCGGCCGGTGTTCATCGACCGGATCGAGAGCACGTTCTTCTTCCCGTACCGCGCGATCCGGTTCCTCGAGATCCCCACCGGGGCCCTCGAGCGCCATCGGGAGAAGGGCGGCCGGCCAGCGTCCGCTGTGCGCGCGGCGCGCGAGGCACCGGGCGAGGCCCAGGAGGTCGAGACGCTGCTGCCGGCAGTGATCGAGGTCGACGCGGGCGCCGAGGCTGAGCTGGGCGACGAGATCGACGAGGACTTCCTGCGCCGCATCCGCGACGTGTAGCCCGGGCTGGGCTCTCTGGCCGTCCGCGGGGGGCGGCCCAGCCGCCAGCCGGATAACGGGGGGCCACACCCCCGATGCTACACTCCCGGCCGCCATGCCCAAGCACCTCGTCATCGTGGAATCGCCCGCCAAGGCGCGGACCATCGAGCGCTATCTCGGCGACGACTACCAGGTCCTCGCGTCGTACGGTCATGTGCGCGACCTCCCCGAGAACCCGGGCAAGGGGAAGCTGGGCGTGGACGTCGAGCACGACTTCGCCCCCGAGTACGTGGTGCCGGAGGACCGCCGACGCCAGGTTTCGCAGATCGAGAAGGCCGCCCGCGCCGCCGCGGACGTGTGGCTCGCCACCGACCTCGACCGCGAGGGGGAGGCGATCGCCTGGCATGTCGCCGAGGCAGCCGCGGTCCCGCCCGCGAAGACGCGCCGGGTGACGTTCTCCGAGATCACCGAGGGGGCCATCAAGCACGCGTTCGCCCACCCGCGGGACATCGACCGCAACCTCGTCGACGCGCAGCAGGCGCGGCGAATCGTGGACCGCCTGGTGGGCTACACGCTGAGCCCGCTGCTCTCGCGCAAGGTGCGCGGGGGCCTGTCGGCGGGCCGCGTGCAGTCAGTCGCCGTCCGGATGGTCGTCGAGCGCGAGCGCGAGATCCGGGCCTTCACCGCCCGCGAGTACTGGACGCTCGAGGCCACGCTGCTCGCCCCCGACGGCAGCCCGTTCGCCGCGGACGTGGTGCGCATCGACGGCCGGGCCGTGGACATCGGCGACGGCGAGACGGCCGAGCGGCACGCCGCGGCGCTGCGCCTGGCCCGGCCGCGGGTCGGCGCCGTCGCCACCCGCAGTTCGAAGCGCAACCCCGCGCCCCCGTTCACCACCAGCACGCTCCAGCAGGAGGCGAGCCGCAAGCTCGGCTTCTCGCCCAAGCGCACGATGTCGGTCGCCCAGCGGCTGTACGAGGGCGTCGACACGGCCGATGGCCACGTCGGGCTGATCACCTACATGCGGACCGATTCGACGGCCATCGCGGCCGTGGCGATGGCCGAGGCCCAGAAGGTGATCTCCCAGCGCTTCGGCGAGCGCTACGGGACCGGGCGCGGACGGGTCTACAAGACCAGGCAGAAGGGCGCCCAGGAGGCCCACGAGTCCATCCGGCCCACCTCGTTCCTGCGAGATCCGGACTCGCTCCGCGGCCACGTCAAGGCCGACGAGCTCCGCCTGTATCGCCTCGTCTGGCAGCGGGCGATCGCCTCGCAGATGGCGGCCAAGGAGCTCGAGACCACGACGGTCGAGCTCGAGGCGGGACCCTACCGCCTGCGCGCAGCGGCCACCCGGACGCTGTTCGACGGGTTCAGCCGCGTCTACACCGAGGGCCGCGACGACGACGAGGAGGAGGCCGAGCGGACGCTCCCGGCGCTGACTGAGGGCGACCTCACGTCGGTCCAGTCCGTGACGCCCGCCCAGCACTTCACCGAGCCCCCGCCGCGCTACACCGAGGCCATGCTGATCAAGGCGCTCGAGGAGCACGGCATCGGACGTCCGTCGACGTACGCCGCCACGATCAGCACCATCGTCGACCGCGGGTACGTGAAGGTGGAGGACCGGCGCCTGAAGCCCGAGGAGATCGGCGAGATCGTCACCGACCTGCTCGTCGGCCACTTCGGCGAGTACGTGGACCTGCAGTTCACGGCGCGGATGGAGGAGGAGCTCGACGAGGTCGCCCGCGGCGAGCGCAACTGGGTGCCCCTGCTGCGAGAGTTCTTCGGCCCGCTCAAGGAGCGCGTGGACGAGAAGCGCAAGGAGCTCCGCCGCCGCGACTTCACCACCGAGCCCACGGACGAGGTCTGCTCGCTCGGCCACCCGATGGTGATCCGGCTCGGCCGCAACGGGAAGTTCCTCGCCTGCTCCACCTATCCGGAGCACCGCGAGACGCGGCCGCTGCCGGGCGAGGAGGCGCCCAGGCTCGACGGCGAGGGCGACCCCTGCCCGGAGTGCGGCGAGGGCGTGCTGACGACCAAGCGCGGGCGGTTCGGGGCGTTCGTGGGCTGCTCGCGCTACCCGGACTGCACCTACATCAAGAAGGACGGTCCGCCGCCCCCGGAGCAGCTGCCGTTCGAGGTCCGCTGCCCCAAGAACAACGACGGCCGCCTCGTGGCGCGTCGCGTCCGGCGGACGGGGAACGTCTTCTGGGGGTGCTCCGCCTACCCCAAGTGCGACTTCACCACCAACGACGAGCCGACGGGTGCCGTCCACGACGCTCACGAGGACGGCCGGGGGGCGGTGGCCCGGCGCGGCGATTCGGGCATCTGCCTGACCTGCGGTGCCACAATCGGCCTGCCGGCGCCCATCTCGGCGGGGATGCGCCTTCCGGGCGGCCCTGCCAACCCAGCGGCGCTCCAG
>JAKAMV010000741.1 GCA_021812735.1 Chloroflexota bacterium
GTCGCCTCGCTCCTCTGCGCGTTGACGGTCGTGCCCGTGCTGGCGTTCCTGCTCATCCGCAAGGTCCCGGCCAACGTGGACGAGGACGGCGAGCCCAAGAACTCGCTCTGGATCCGCGTGTACACACCGACCATCACCGCGGCGCTGCGGAACCGCTGGACCAAGCTGGGCGTGGTCGGGGTGGCGGTCATGCTGTTCCTGGCGACCGGCATCATCGCGCCGCTGCTGCCCACCGCGTTCATCAACGCGGGCGGCGAGACGATCCTCCAGGCGACCATCGCGCCGCCCGCCGGCACCAGCAGCCAGGCCGTGCTCGACCGCGCCTCCCAGGCCGAGCAGATCCTGCGCGGCGACCCGAAGGTGCTGCACGTGGCGACCTCGATCCCCGGCGAGAGCGACACGGGATTCCAGACCATCGTCGCGGCCCAGAGCGGCCTCCCCGCCAACTCGGCGCGGATGACGATCCGTCTCGACCCCTCGGTCGACCTCAACGAGTACAGCAAGAAGCTGTCCGACGAGCTGGCGCCGGTCAAGACCGGCGGCTGGGACGTGGCTGTCGCCCAGTCCGCGGGCTTCACGTCGAACAACCTGACGGTGGTCGTCTCGGCCGAGGACCCGGCCAAGGTGGCGGCCGCCAACGATGCGGTCATGGCCGCGCTGCGCGGCAACCCCGACCTGCTCAACCTCAAGAGCGACCTGTCGAAGGGCACGCCCGAGATCGAGGTCACGCCCGACCCGGCCAAGGCGATCATGGTCGGCATGACCGCGGCGCAGGTCGCGCAGGCCGTGCGGGCGATGCTCGTGCCGAGCACGGCGACCTCGGTCACGCTCGCGGGCGAGACGAACGCGACGCCGGTCGTCGTCCAGGTTGACCCCAAGGCCGTCGCGTCAGTCGAGGACCTCAAGAACATCCTGGTCGGCACCGCCGCCAAGATGCCGCTGGGCAAGATCGCGACCGTCGAGCAGGTCGACGCCCAGGGGACGATCACGCGCGTCGACCAGTCGCCCGCCGCGACGGTCTCCGCGGAGATCACGAGCGTCGACACCGGCAAGGTGAGCCAGGACGTCCAAGCGCAGGTCGACGCGATGGTCGCCGACGGAACGATCCCCGCAGGCGTCGATGTCCGGCTGACGGGCGTCACCCAAGAGCAGCGGAACGCCTTCTCGGGGCTCTACGTGTCCATGGGCGTGGCCGTCCTGGTCGTGTACCTCGCGATGGTGCTGACCTTCAACTCGCTCATCACCCCGTTCATCATCCTGTTCAGCCTCCCGCTCGCGACCATCGGGGCGTTCCCGGCGCTGCTGCTGACGGGTCGCCCGCTCGGCGTCAGCGCGCTGATCGGCTTCCTGATGCTGATCGGCATCGTGGTCACCAACGCGATCGTGCTCCTCGACCTGGTCGAGCGGCTTCGGGCGCAGGGGCTGTCGACCCACGACGCGCTGATCGAGGGTGGGCGCACACGCGTGCGGCCGATCCTCATGACCGCGATCGCCACGATCCTGGCGCTGATCCCGCTGGCGGCCGGGTTCAACCAGGGGTCGATCATCGCCGCGGAGCTCGGCACGGTCGTCATCGGCGGCCTGTTCAGCTCCACCTTCCTGACCCTGCTGGTGGTGCCGGTCGTGTACTCCCTTGTCGACGGGCTGCGCTCCCGCCTGGCCCGACGGGGCGGGGGCACAGGCCATGGCGAGGGGCTGCCCATGCTCGAGCCGGCCGAGATCTCGCGAGTCGAGGTCTGGCGAGCCGAGGTCTAGGCCGCCGGCGGGTCGGAGCGGACCCGCGCCGCGCCGACCCGTGGCAACCTAGCCGCACGCAGATCGTTCCCGCGTCCCGCCGAAATGCCCGAGGAGGACCCGCCATGGGGATCACCAGCACCGCCGACGTCACTTGGTCCGGAAGCCTGATCGAGGGCTCGGGGTCCATCGACTACGTCGGGTCCGGCGCCTTCAGCCGCATGCCCATCACCTGGGCCGCGCGAACGGAGGACCACAACGGCAAGACCAGTCCCGAGGAGCTGATCGCCGCGGCCCATGCGGCGTGCTTCTCGATGGCCTTCTCGAGCCGGCTCGCCAAGAACGGGACCCCGGCAGCCAAGCTGTCGGTCAAGGCGACGGTCACCTTCGACAAGGGCGACGCGGGCTGGGGCATCGCGTCGTCGGCCATCACCGTCCGCGGCGAGGTGCCCGGCATCGACCAGGCCAAGTTCATCGAGCTGGCCGAGGACGCCAAGCAGGGCTGCCCGGTGTCACAGGCCCTCAAGGGCAACGTGGCGCTGTCGGTGGAGGCGACGCTCGCCTGACCGCCTCCGCGCCATCGACCACGACGAGGGGCTCCGCGCCGGGCGCCGGGGCCGCCTCCGTCCGGCTCCGCTAGCCGATGGTCAGGACGCGCCGCGGGTTGGCCACCGTCAGCTGGGCGATCTCGGTGTCGCTCACGCCTCGCGCGCGCAGGCGTGGCAGGAACGCGGTCTGCAGGTACGCGTAGCCGTTCCCCTCGTAGCGGCGCAGCTGGCTGTTGTGGCAGACGTCCTGGCTGAGCAGGATGCGGTCGCCGTGTCCGCGCGAGAGCAGCTCGAGCAGCAGGTCGATGACCCGGGCCTCTCCGTGGCGCTCGGTGGGCTCGAAGGCCATGCCCAGGAAGTCGAACTCGATCGAGGCGCCCCGCTCGAGCAGCCCGAGATAGTGGTCGAGCCGCGGGTAGGAGTCCGAGTGCCCGATGACCACGCGGCCCGGGTCCGCCCCCTCCTCCTCGAGGATGTCCAGCTGCAGGGCGCCCACGGGCGACTGCGCCGCGTGCGTGGAGATCGCCAGACCCGTCCGCCGCGACGCCCGCGCCACGGCACGGAACACGCGCTCCTCCGCCGGGCTGACCCACGGCTTGTCGGTGCCGATCTCGCCGAGGATGCCGATCCGGATGCCCGTGTCCCCCACCCCGACGGTCGCCTCGGCCACCAGCTCCTCCGCCAGCTCGTCGGTCATCCGCCGGTCGATCCTCGCCTCGGGCGGGTAGTACGGGTTGCGGTACCAGCCGCCGCCCATGACGATGTTGAGGCCCGACGAGCGCGCGAGACCGGCGAGCCAGGCGGGGTCTCGGCCCACCCCCGGCAGCGTGAGGTCGGCGAGCGTCGAGCCGCCCGCCTCGCGGAACAGGCGGAGCTCGTCGAGGATGACGGGCTTGTCCCGCGTGAGCTCCCAGTAGTCGTACCGCCCCGGGATCTGCCACAGGGCGATCTGCGTATGCTCGTGGGGGAGCGTGAATCCCAGGACCGACGGGTCCACGGGGCCGAGGACAGTCATGGCGTGCGGCATGCGGCGATCGTATTCCCGGAACGCTGCCGCGCGCGGACGCGCTACGCTCGTCGCGTGATGGGAAGGAGCGCCAGATGACGGGCCAGCGGCACGGCGATGCCCTCCGGGGCGAGGTGGTCAACGACGGCGTCCACGCCTACGGCTGGGAGTGGACCGAGGTGGGCGGCCGCGGCCGGGGCCGCGTCCCGTGGTTCGGCATCTTCCTGGTGGTGTTCGGCGGACTGCTCCTGCTCCAGCAGCTGCTCCCGGACCTCAGGCAGGCGGGCTCCATCCTGTTCCTCGCCGTCGGCGTGGCGTTCCTCGTGTCGTGGGTCGTCAACCGCGGGATGGGGTCGCTCTACCTCGGCGCGATCATCAGCGGGCTCGCGGCGCCAGGGCTGCTGGAGGCCGCCGGGGTGGTCAGCGGCCCGGGCCTCGGCACGCTGTGCCTCGGCGTCGCGTTCCTGTTCATCGCGCTCGTGCGGGCGGCCAGCCGCGCCGGGTGGGGCTGGCAGGCCGTCTTCGGCGTGCTCCTCGTCGCGATCGGCGGCTCGTCGCTGGCGCTCTCCGGCGTCAGCGACCTGCTCTGGCCGCTGCTGCTGGTGGCGCTGGGCATCGTCGTGCTCGCCCGCTCGTCGGGCGTCCGGCGCGCCAGGTAGCCTACGGGCCTAGCCGACTGCGGCGGTCGCCGCGTCCAGCGCGTCGCGCAGGCCGTCCGCCACCCGGACGAGCTCGGGCTCGGTGATGACAAACGGCGGCCCGAGCAGCACGATGTCGCCGTCGGTCCCGTTCGCGTTGCCGGTGCCGGAGTACAGCAGGAGCCCGTTCTCGCGGGCGATCCGGAGGACGTTCTCGACCAGCCTGGACGCGCGCGGATAGGGCGTCTTGGTCGTCCGGTCGCGCACCAGCTCCACGCCCACCATCAGCCCGCGGCCGCGGATGTCGCCGACGGACGGGTGATCGTCGAGCCGCTCATGGAGGAGCGCCTTGAGCTGGGCGCCCTTGACCAGCGAGGCGCCGACCAGCGACTCGGCCTCCAGGATGCGCAGCACCTCGCCCGCCACCGCGGCCGCGGTGGGCTGGTGCGAGTACGTGAATCCGTGGGTGAAGCCGCCCCCGGACCGGATCGTGGCGTGGACCTCGCCCGTCGCGGCGGCGAAGCCGAACGGCCAGTAGCCGCTCGTGGCGCCCTTGGCGGCCACCAGGAGGTCGGGGCGGACGCCCCAGTGGTCGACGCCGAACCACGCGCCCGTGCGCCCGAATCCCGTCATCACCTCGTCGGCGATGACGAGCACGCCGTGCCGGCGGCAGACCTCGGCGATGGCCGGCCAGTAGCCCTCGGGAGGCTCCGCGGCGCCCAGCGAGGCGCCCACGATGGGCTCCGCCACGAACGCGGCCACCTTCCGCGGCCCGGCCTCGACGATGGCCGCGTCGAGCTCCTCGGCCAGCTCCTCGGCGCTGCCCAGCGCGTTGGCCCCCGGCTCGCCCGCCCGGTACGCGTAGGCCGCCGAGACGTGGCGGAAGCGGCCCAGCCACGGCTCATAGGGGCGGCGCAGCGGCTTTCGGCCGGAGAGGTCGAGCGCCCCGAGCGTATTGCCGTGGTAGCTGCTCCAGCGGGCAAAGACCACCGTGCGGTCCTGCTCGCCGCGGGCGAGCTGTGCAGCGCGCGCCATCTTGAGCGCGGTCTCGATGGCCTCGGAGCCGCCGCTCACCGG
>JAKAMV010000742.1 GCA_021812735.1 Chloroflexota bacterium
TCTCGCGAAGCTCGAGCTCGCGACTGGGGAGGGGCTCCTGACGCTCCACCCCGACGGCGACCCGCTGCGGCTGCACGGCAACGTGGTCCGGGCGTCGGGGATCGAGCACATCGCCCTGCCGTGGTCGGGCGGCCACCTCCTGATGGTCGACGCGTCCCCGGTCACGGCGGCCATCGCCGTGGCCGGCGCAGCCGCGGGGATCGGGGTGGGGGAGGGGACGGGCATGCCGGCGGTGGAGGTGGGGATCGACCTGCGGCTCCGCGCGGCGACCTGGCGCGTGGCGCGCGTCGGCGAGCGGTGCTGGCACCTCCTCGCCGCCGACGGCGGTCCGTCGCTGCTGCTGGAACTCGACGCCGACGGCATCCCGACCGCCGCGCACGGCGCGACCTGGCCGCTCGAGCTCGAGGCGCCCACCGCGTAGGGGAGTGGCCGTGGGGGAGTGCCACGCCGTGGCCGCTCGCCCGTCTCGTCTCCCGCAGGGCTGGGGGTCGAGGTGTCGATGGGCGGAGAGGCGATGCGGGGGCGGGCGCTGACTGCAGCCGGGCCCGCGGTGCTCCTGGCCGCCGCGCTCTGGCCATCGCTCCGGCCGGCCGGCGCCGTCGTCCTCGTGGCAGGCTGGCTGCTCCTGCGGCTGGCCCGTCGCCCGGAGGCGATCGCCTGGGCCGCGGTGCTCCCGATCGGGCTCGTCCTGCCGTGGCCGGACCTGCTCGGCCCGGACGCGCCGCTGGGTGCCGCGGGCTGCGTCGACCCGCTCTCGGCCATCGCGGTGCACCGGGTGGCGGTCGGCCTGTTCGGGCTCGCGGTCGTGGCCGTCCTGGCGCGCGCGAACGGCTCGGGCGCTCGGGAGATCGGCCTCCGCCGGCCGCGCAGGGTCGAGGCCGTCGCGGCGGTCGGGTGCGTCGCCGTCGTCGCGGTCGGCGGCCTGTGGATCGGCCCCTGGCTCGCCCAGCCGTTCTTCGGCCGCCTCGACTTCCCGACGCCGCTCGCCGCGCTCGTGCCGGCGATCGCCTTCGGTCTCGCCAACGGGGTCCTCGAGGAGGTGGGCTACCGGGGCGCGATGCAGGGCTGGCTCGGGCGGGCGATGCCGCTGGGCTGGGCCATCGGGATCCAGGGGCTGGCCTTCGGCATCGTGCACGCGGGGCCGGAGGTGCTCGCGCTGCTGCCGGTCCACATCGCGCTCATGGGCGCCGTGGGCGTCATCGGCGGCGCCGCGCGCGAGCGGCTGGGCTCGCTGTGGCTCCCGATCGGCGTCCACGTCGGCGCCGACATCGCGCTCTACGTGGGGCTGGCCTGCCGGGCGGCGGGCTAGGGGCCAGGCCGGTGGCGAAGGCCCGGCAACGTTACCGGCTCGGCGGGCCCCGCACCCGTTGACAGGGAAGGCTCGAAGCAGTATTACTGCCATAGGTAAGACTGGAGGCGAGGGACATGCGGATCACGACGAAGGGGCAGGTCACGATCCCACAGGAGATTCGCGAGCGGATGGGCCTGCTCCCGAACACCGAGGTGGAATTCAAGGTCGAGGGCGACGTCGTCGTGCTGGTCAAGGCCCTGGCGAGATCGCGCCCCACGAGGGGTTCGCGAGCCGTGGCAGCTCTCAGGTCGAGCCGGGCCGACTTCGGCGGGATGTCCACCGACCAGATCATGGCGCTCCTGCGGGGCGAGCCATGATCGGCGTCCTGGTCGACACGAACGTCCTGGTCGACGTCATCACGCGGGATCCCCAATGGGATGCTTGGTCGGGGGACGCTCTCGAGCGGGCCGCCGAGCGATCCGTGCTGGTCATCAACCCGATCGTCTACGGGGAGCTCAGCGTGGGCTTCCGAACGATCGAGGAACTCGACGCCGTCCTGCCCGAGGACCTCTACCGCCGCGAGCCGCTCCCGTTCCCCGCAGCATTCCTTGCCGCCAGGGCGTTCGATGCCTACCGACTGCGCGGCGGCACGCGCGCCACGCCCCTGGCCGACTTCTACATCGGCGCACATGCAGCCATCGCGGGCTACCGGCTGCTGACCCGGGACGCGGCGCGCTACCGCACGTACTTCCCGCGCCTCGAGCTCATCGCCCCGGAGGCCTGAGCCGGTCGCCACTCCCTTCCGATAATGTGAGTTATGTATCGTCTGGCTGCGCGAGGCGCATCTCGAGGGCTCGACGGAAGGCGCCCGCGGAGGCGTACCTCATCTGCCGACCCCAGCGAGGGCGGCTTCAACCAGCCGCTGGACCCGGCGACCGCGGGGGCGAGCCGCCTCGCGGAGCAGCGCCGGCGTGGTGAGCCCTCGGCGCAGCGCCTGGCTGACGGTCGCCGAGACCTGGTCGGGCGCCATGCCCGCCGCCGCGACGTCGGCGATCGTGCGGGCAGGCGCCGTCAGCCGAACGCCGTGGCGGCTGATCACGTCAGCATCGGTGAGTGGGTGCGTCGTGGTGTGGATCGTCACCCCGGGCTGGGCGACCAGTCGGCGACGCGCGCGAGGCACCGTCAGGTGGACCTGGTCGGCGATGATGTCCGACAGGTCGAGAAGCTCGAGCGCCGACTCGTGCGACACGACGGCGCGCGGTGCCTGGCGCAGCCAGGCGGCGACGATCTCCTCGCCCGGCGCCGAAGGGTAGTCGCGCAGCCGGTACAGCCCGCGGGCCACCCGCAGGAAGCGCCCGGTCTTCGTGTGATGGGTCAGCAGCGCGGAGCTGAAGCCGTGATCGAGCGCCTGGCCGGCCGTGAAATGCCCGGCCTGGGCACTGGCCGTCTCGAACAGGGCTTGCTGGTCGGGCCCATTGCGTCGTGGGTTGTCGTTCACATCCTAGATGCTACTTTGGACGTCAACGACAAAAGTTGCTCGGGCGGTCGGGGCCCGCGCCAAGCCTTCGCCTGCTGGCGGCGGGAATGATCATTACCAATCAGGCCCGTCACGTCCTCGACGAGCCGGCGACGCTCGGCCGAGTGCTCAAACTGGCGCCGGTTCAGCAGCGTGGCGGCCTTGACCTCGTAGGACTGTGCGTCCGTCGCCGGGAACGCCGCCCGCACCGCAGCGTGGAGCCAGCGGCTCAGGTCGCGACTCGCAGCCTCGGGCGCGCAGACCGCGACCAGCGTGTTCCACGGGCTGAGGTCCCCGGGTGTCGGGTAGCCACTCTCATCGATGTACGCGAGCGTCTCAGGCCACCGGAGGGCAGGGCGCGCCTGTATCGTCGGGCGCGCTGCTGGTCGACGCTATCGCCCGAGCCTTCGCCCTCGCTTATCGCCGGTCACTTCGACGTCGGGACGACGACCGCCAGCTACTCACGGGAGCGCTCGAGGTTGAGCGCGAGGAGGCGCTCGAGGACAGCGGCGTCGGGGAGGTCGGCCGGCCAGCCGTAGGCGGCGAGGACGGCGGCGTCGAGGTTGGCGTGGGCGTTGGCGAGCCAGGTGGGGCGCTGGTTGTAGAGGTTGGTGAGGGTGCGCTTCTCGAGGTCGGCGGGGACGAAGCCGGGCGGGTTGAGCCAGCCGTCGCGGAGCTCGACGAGGCGGCGGGCGGCCTCCCCTACCCTGACGCGCTGGACGTCGGTGGGGTCCGGCGGGAACGGGAAGGTCTCGAAGCAGGTGGTGGGCGTGTAGGTGAACCCCGACAGTGCTTCCCTGCGTTGCGCGCCGGCAGTCCGCCTTGACCACGCTTCGTGCACACGAGACTGCAGAATGCCGAAGAAGTAGTCGTCGTCGCGCGCGAATGCGATCAGCCGGCTGTCAGGCAAGGTGGTGGCCGGGACCCATGCGAAGATCCGGTACGGCGAGAGACGGGTCGTCACGATGTAGCGACCGCGCCCAGCGATAGCGCGACGGAAGCCCGACCTCGGTTCGACGTGCAGCCACCAGCGCTCGGCGTACGAGACCCGGCTATTCGTCCGGCGTTCGGGCAGAACGTTCTGCCGAACGTACTCGAACGGGGCTTCGTACAGCGCCGCTTCCGCCTCCGACATATCGACGCCGAAGTCGATGATCCAGAGTCCGCGCGGCCGGCCATTGACGTCCTCGCCGTTGATCCACGGCCGAACAACATCAGCATTGGACCGACCATCCGGGTTTGGCGCACTCAACATTCGAGCTGCAGTTGCAGCATCGATCTCAAACGGCCCACCCTTGGTATCCCCCATGAACGAGACTCCGCGGTTTGCGAGGAGCGGTTGGATCCGGGTCAGGTCGAGGCCGGAAGTCAGATTCGTGTTGATCCGGTCGACCGCAACGCCGTTAAGGTCGATTTCCGCCTCGGATCCGTCGTCCTGGCCGACGAAGCTGATGTGGACGGCGGCGCCTGCCAGGACCCAGGGATCATCTGACCGAGCGAAGAAGACCTGACCGGTCTCTGCGATCCGCTGGAGCACCTTTCGGCTGGCGCCTGACCTAATCGACTGGTTTGCGAGGAGGCCTGCTCGGCTTGTCGACTGGCTCTCGATCTGGGCCCGCGCCTTCTCGTGCCAGTACGTGACGAAGTCGGCTTCACGCGGGACTCGGCCGTCGAACACGGCGAAGAGCGTGTCCACGTAGTCATCGCCGAGCCCGCGGCGCATCCACTTGCCGCCCAGGAACGGCGGATTCCCCACGATGAATTCGGCCTCGGGCCACTCGGCCTCGCGGGGGTTCGCGGGGTCGGAGAGGTCGAGCAGGGCGTCGCGGTTCTCGATGTGGTCGAGGCGGCGCAGGATGGGGTCCCGCGCGTAGCCCAGGCCGTGGCGGATCATCCACTGGATCTCGCCGATCCAGACCGTGACGCGCGCGAGCTCGGCGGCGTAGGCGTTGAGCTCGATGCCCAGCACCGCCTCGGGGCCGATCTGCGGGACCTGCATCGGCCGGCGCAGCACGAGCGACCCCCAGTTGATGGCCTCGAACTCGAGGTCCTTGAGCGCCCACAGCGAGACGATCAGGAAGTTGCCGCTGCCGCACGCGGGGTCGAGGACGCGCACCCTCCGCAGTCGGGCCAGGAACGCCTCGAAGATGGCGTTGGGGTCCTGGTCGCGCGGTGTCGACTTCGTCACCTTCC
>JAKAMV010000743.1 GCA_021812735.1 Chloroflexota bacterium
CGCCCACCCGCCAGCGCTTGGAGCGCCGCCTGCCGAGCACCGGCTTGCCGGCGCGCTGCGGCGCCAGTCGGGAGCGGCGGGTGGTGACGAAGCCGCGGATCTCCTGGCGGGCGTCCGTGGCGGTCCCACCGTAGCGGGGCACAGCCGGCTGAGGGAGGAACTGCCAGTACACCTCTTGCCAGTTCCTTCCCCACGGGCCGCGCGTGAGGGAGGATGCAGCCACTTGATGACCTTCCAACAGGACAGCAGCCACACCCCGCAACAGGGAGTCGCCACGATGCAGGGAGCCGTGCTTGCCGGCCAGCGGGACGTCCGCCTGGTCGAGCGCGACAAGCCGCAGATCCAGGAGCCAACCGACGCCATCCTCCGCCTGGCCGCGACCTCCGTCTGCGGATCGGACCTGTGGCCGTACCGGGCCGACGCGCCGCTGCCGGGGCCGATGCCCATGGGCCACGAGTACGTCGGCGTGGTCGAGCAGGTCGGCGACGCGGTCGAGACGCTCACGGTCGGCGACTTCGTCGTCGGCTCGTTCTGGGCCTCGGACAACACCTGCGAGATCTGCCAGGCGGGATACCAGAGCCGCTGCGTCCACGCCCAGTACGTCGGCGTGGGCGGCATGCAGGCCCCGTACGCGCGGATTCCGCTCGCCGACGGCACACTCGTCAAGACGCCCGGCACGCCGTCGCGCGACCTGGTCCCGAGCCTGGTCGCCGCCTCGGACGTCCTCGGCACCGGCTGGTTCGCCGCCGACGCCGCCGGGGCCGGACCGGGCAGGACGGTCGTGGTCGTGGGGGACGGCGCGGTCGGACTGTGCGCCGTGATCGCGGCCAAGCAGCTGGGCGCCGAGCGGATCATCGCCATGAGCCGCAACCCGCAGCGCCAGCGACTGGCCGCCGAGTTCGGCGCGACCGACATCGTGACCGAGCGCGGCGACGAGGGCGTTGCCCGGATCAGGGCGCTCACCGGCGGGCTCGGGGCACACTCGGTCGTCGAGGCGGTCGGCACCCAGGAGTCGATGATGCAGGCGGTCCGGAGCACCCGCGCCGGCGGCCACGTCGGCTTCGTGGGCTTGAACCACGGCGTCTCGATCCCGGGCGAGGAGCTGTTCTACGCCGCGGTCCACCTCCACGGCGGCCCGGCGCCGGTCCGCCGATACCTGCCGCACCTCATCGACCTCATCTGGAACCGCGCGATCCAGCCCGGCAAGGTGTTCGACCTCGAGCTGCCGCTGTCGCGGGCCCCCGAGGGCTACCGGGCGATGGACGAGCGGCGCGCCATCAAGGCGCTGCTCTGGCCCGACGCCGCCAGCGACTGACCGGCCGACCGACCATCACGAGGAGGCAATGGAATGCCTGACCAGCGGGCCAACCGAGGCCCCAACGCAGACGTCGTCCCTGCCCTCGACGACTACACCCAGCGGGTGCTGTTCGGCGAGGTCTGGGAGCGGCCCGGCCTGTCCAAGCGCGACCGGAGCCTGATCACGGTGGCGGCCCTCGTCGCCACCTACCGAACCAACGAGCTGCCGTTCCACGTGAACTTCGCGCTGGCGAACGGCGTGACCCGCGACGAGCTTGCCGAGGTCATCACCCACCTCGCCTTCTACGCGGGCTGGCCGACCGCGAACACCGCGGCCGGGATCGTCCGCCAGGTCCTCGACGCCCAGAAGCGACAGGAGACGGTTCCATGATCCAGCAGACCCCCGCGACGGGCAGCGACCCGCTCCAGGTGATCCCGGTCGCCAAGGCGCCGCACTTCACCGGGGCGGCGGACAACTTCACCGGGGCGGTGGAGGTCGGCCCCCTGTTCCTCGCCGACCTCGAGGGCCGCAACGGGGGCGCCCTGGTGCGCTTCTCGCCCGGCGCCCGCACCGCCTGGCACACCCACCCCAAGGGCCAGACGCTGCTCGTCACCGAGGGCGAGGGCTGGGTCCAGGCCGAGGGTGGCGATCGCCACACGATCCGCCCGGGCGACGTCGTCCGCATCCCGCCCCAAACCCGCCACTGGCACGGCGCGACGGCCGACACGTCCATGGCCCACATCGCGATCGCCGAGGCCGTCGACGGCACCTCGGTCACCTGGATGGAGCACGTCCCAGACGAGACCTATCGGGGCGCCTGATTCCCGCTCCGGGGGACAGCTCACAACCCGAACGGGTTCTCCACGCACGCCGTTGTAGTCCGTGGCGGGGCTGAGACCCTCGGACAAGACGACCGCGCAGCCGAGCGCTCGGGCGGACTCGATCACCGCGGCATCCCAGTAGGAGATCCCGAACCGATCGCCAGTCGCGAAGGCGGCCGCCATCACACCGACCGTCACCTCGCCCACGGGGAACCGGCACCAGGACTCGACGAGCCCGACCGCCTGTTCGTGCGTGATCGCGTCGCCGCGCAACGGGTGCAGACGCTGCGGGGGTGTGGCGCCCCCGGACGGACTCGAACCGCCGACGCGCACCTTAGGACGGTGCCGCTCTATCCACTGAGCTACGGGGGCGTGCCGTGGGATCGTACCTGACGACGTGGTCGCGCCGCCGGAAAGACGAGGGCGCCGGGGCGGCCAGCGGACTCGGCTACCCCGGCGCCGCCCCCCTTGGAGGAGCCCGGCAGGACGCAGGGGAGGAGGCCAGCGCCCTGCTGGCAGTCTCGCGCCAATGCGTAAACGCTGGCCGACGGCTGCGTCAACGTCCCGTTAGCGCTGCGCCGCGCCGCGCCAGCTCAGGCACCGGAAGCACGAGTGGCGGGCCTACTGCGGCCGGCCGGCGATCGCCACGAACATCGGGCTGAAGTACGGGACCAGCCAGACGAGCCATGGCCCCCGTTCCAACCGTGTCGCACGCGAGGCCGGCCCAGAAGAACCCGAGATGCCAGGGACGCAGGCGGCCCTGGAGCCGCTCGCTCCAGACGCCGATCGTGTACAGGACGAGCGCGGCGGTGATCCCGGCCGAGGCAAGCGGGCTCACGCCGTCGGATCCCGCCCGGTGCCCGGCTCCTCGATGTTGCGCATCGCGTCCGCCGCCGTCGTCATGTACTCGTGGAGCTCGGCGCGCTCGGCCGGTCCGGCGTCGGACGTGTCGATGGCGGCGCGCATGTGCACGAGCCAACGGTCCCGCGCGGTCTCCCCGATCGGGAAGGGGAAGTGCCGCGCCCGCAGCCTCGGATGGCCGCGCTCCTCGAGATAGGTCGTTGGCCCGCCCCAGTACTGGACCAGGAACAGGGTCAGGCGACGGCGGGGGCCGGCCAAGTCGGGATCGGCGGGGTCGGACGCGTACATGGGCCCGACCACTGGATCGTGGCGGATGCCCTCGTAGAAGCGGTCGACCAGCCGCTCGAAGTACGGCATGCCCCCCACGCGCTCGTAGAGGCTCACGTCCGGCATAGCTGGATTCTATGGACCCCGACCCCTGCGCGGGCCTTCCGGACGCACGCCCGTACAATGGCCGGGTGACCCCTCCCCCCTCAGAGATCGTCCTCTACAGCCGTCCCGGCTGCCACCTCTGCGAGGACGCCCGCGCCGCCCTCGAGGTCCTCCTCGCGCGCCGCGCCGCCTCGGGCCTCGTGGCGCCGCCGCTCGTGGAGCGCAGCATCGACAGCGACGACGAGCTCCACCGGCGCTACATGCTCGTGATCCCGGTCGTGGCGGTCGGGGACCGGGAGCTGGAGCTCGCGACTTCCCCCGCCAGACTCGGCCGGTTCCTTGCCGACGCCCTCGACGGCACGCCTGCTGGCAGGGGCGCTTCATGACCGGCGACTACACCCTGCTGGTCGCCGTCGCGGCCGGGCTCATCTCGTTCATCTCGCCCTGCGTCCTGCCGCTGGTGCCCGCCTACATCGGCCAGCTGACCGCTGTCGCCGTGGCGGCGGCAGGCCAGAACGCCCGCCTCGCCCGGCCGTCTCGCTGGACGGCCCTGCGGTATGCCATGGCCTACGTGCTGGGCTTCGGCGCCGTCTTCACGGTCCTGGGCGTGACGGCCGCCTTCGCCGGCGGCGCGATCGCCGACTACATCCGCCCGCTGCGGATCGTCGGCGGCAGCCTGCTCGTGGTGATGGGCCTCTCGCTGGCCGGCCTCATCCACATCCCGGTCCTCGAGCGGACGTGGCGGCCGCTCGACGCCGGCGCCACCGCCAGCGTGACCGGCATGACGGGCGGCATGACGCTCGCCGCCGCCGGTGGCGGCGCAGGCAGCCGCCTGGGGACCCGGCTCGTGGGCCAGCGCGCGGGCTATGGCGCCTCGTTCGCCCTCGGGGCCGTGTTCGCGGTCGGCTGGACGCCGTGCATCGGCACGATCCTGGGCGGCATCCTCACGATGGCCGCCACCTCGTCGACGGCCCTCCAGGGCGCGGTGCTGCTGGTGGGCTACACCGCGGGCCTGGGCATCCCGTTCCTGCTGCTGGCCTTCTTCTACGACCGGGCGCCGGCGCTCATGCGCCCGCTGGTGCGGCATGGCCGCCTCGTGTCGCTCGTGGGCGGGCTGCTCGTCGCGGCGATCGGTGTGGCGATGATCCTGGACCTCCTCGTGCTGCTGCCGCAGTACTTCCAGTGGGGCAACGTGTAGGGCGTGGAGCCGACCAGCACGCCGCCGGCGCGAGGCCCCCGCGGCTCGCGGCAGGTGGTGGGGCCGTTCACGGGGCGCCAGCTGTCGTTCGCGGCCGGCGTCGTGCTCGTCTGCGCCGTCCTGCTGTTCGTGGCCACGCGGCCGATCGCGCCCGGCCCGGGCTCCGTCGCGCCCACGCCGATCCCGCTGGCCACGCCGTTCCTGGTGGGCAGCCCCGTCACCGGCCTCTCCCCGGGGGACGTGGCGCCGGAGCTCGAGGTGAAGGGGCCGGACGGCTCCCCCGCCCCGCTGCTCGACCTCAACGGCAATCCCGTCCGCCTCGCCGACCTGCGCGGCCGCCTCGTGCTGCTCAACTTCTGGGCGACCTGGTGCCCGCCCTGCCAGAGCGAGACGCCCGTGCTGCGCGACCTCGACGAGGCGTACCGCTCCCGGGGCCTCTCGATCATC
>JAKAMV010000744.1 GCA_021812735.1 Chloroflexota bacterium
AGCACCGAGCCAAAGAGTTCACAGCATCACTGGGTCGTGCCGCCGAACGCGCTCTTCCTGATGGGCGACTACCGCGAGGTGTCGCGGGATTCGCGGGTCTTCGGGCCGGTACCGATCGCGAACATCATCGGCCGGGCCTGGCTGCGCTACTGGCCGCTCGACACCTTCGAGGTCCTGGCAACGCCGCGCTATCCCGATCTGAGCCCGCTGGCGCCCGCCGCCTCGCCGGCGGCGGTCGATCCTGGGCCGATCCATGCCAGGGCGGCCTGAGGATCCCGCCGCGGTAGCTACCCGCCACCGGTCGACCCCGGTCCGCGCCCGGTTCCCGTCTCACGGCCGGGGCGATTGTCACTGCGAGAGCGATTGCCGACGCAGCCTCCTTGGGGCCTTCGGCCCTGTTCTGTTGCTGATGCTCACGGGTATCGTCAACCCCGAGCGGAGTGAGGTGCGGACCTGATCTGGGGCTTGCGGCCAGCGGCCCGTTAGCAGCGACGGTCCGGTCGTGAACGTGCCCAAGGTGCTGAGGCCAGGAGGTCATGCCGTTGTCCGTCACTACGTCTGCGAGCAGGTCGAGCGGAGCGGATGAGCCGTTCACACCGACCGCCTGGGCGGGGCTCCTGTTGACGCCCATCCGCTGGATCGCCGGCTGGATGTTCCTATCGGCGTTCATCCGCCGCGTGATCGACGTGCCAGCGAAGCTGGATCCCGGCTCGCCCCAGTACATGGGGCATGCATTCGTGCACTTCCTGCCCCACGCGATCGTCGTCGGCCCGCTGATCGACTACCTCATCCACACTCCACCGCTGCTCCAGGCCTTCCTCGTCGTCTTCACCGTCCTCGAGGGACTCACTGGATCCCTCCTCATCCTGGGTCTCCTGACCCGTCTGGCCGCCGTCGGTACCGGCCTCCTCGCGCTCGGGATCTTGTTCGGCTCGGGTTGGCTCGGCTCCACCTGCGTCGACGAATGGCAGATCGGCTCCCTGCTCGTCGGGATCGGCGGCGCGGCGACCCTCGCCGGAGGAGGGCCGATCTCCCTCGACGGGCTGATCCTCCGGCGCAGGCCTTGGCTGGAGCAGCAGGCCTGGTTCCGGGTGCTCTTCAGCGGCGACAACCCGGGGCGCAGCGGCAGCGGGCACCTGCGCTGGAGCGTGCTCGTCATCGCGATCGTGACGTCGATCATCACGCTCGGGACCTACCAGGCGTTCCACAGCGGTCTCTGGGGCCAACTCTACAATGCCAGCAAGGTTCCGAACGTCGTGCTCACCGATCCGTCGGTCAGTCAGGACGGCACGGTGCACCTCACGCTCTACCGCAACGACGGGCCGGACACGTACGGCGCCTTCATCGTGAGCGTCAAGGTGCTCGCGGACGGTCTGCCGGTCGAGGACTTCGCCCAGGCGCAGCTGGCGCTGCTGCCGAAGACCGCGGTGAAGAACGAGACGCCCCTGTCCGCCGCGAGAGTGAACCAGTTCGCGCTGGTTCTTCCCTTGTCGGCGAAGGCTGCGCTCGACCTGCCGCCCGCCGTGCCCAACCTCGCGCTCCACGCCGGAGAGCAGCTCACGATCACGGTGTACGACGTGAGCGGCGCGCACTGGACCGTCCCCGCCGTGGTGCGCTGATCCCGCGGCGTCCGCTCATGACGCTTGGCTTCCGCCCCGAGCCTGTGTCGAGTCGTGCGGAACCTCTTTCCCGTGTGCGCCACGCTACGCACCGGTTGGTCATGGGCGGGAACCTGTGACGCCGCTCGGCGACCGCCGTCACCCCGCCCGCGCGGGCCGGTGCCCCGGTGTCGTCGCGCGCCGTCAGCGCACCAGCTGAGCCGCCAAGGGCGCGCCCGCGAACCCCGGGGATGTGGTGGTCGGTCCCAACCAGAAGGGCTGGCGCCAGACGCCTTGGAGGTCCGCGCCGCCGTCGCAGGCGGTGATCTGGAAGCCCGTGCAGCCCACGATGTGATACCAGGCGTTGGCGCCCTGGCCGCCCGCGGTGTCCCAGACCGCGACGGTCACCGTGCGGCCGCTCTGGACGAGGGTGGAGCAGTCCGCACTGGCCTTGTTGCCGGGCAGGCTGCCGATCTCGTCGGGGCTGCCGGGGAGCCTGACCGCCGTACAGCAGCCGTAGCTCTGGGCGGCGTCGATCTCGGTCTGGAGGAAGGTGGCGCTGGTCTGGCAACCCCCCGCGTTGGCCGGCGCGCTCTGCCCGAGGCCGTAGCCGGCGCAGCCGAACTTCAGCCAGCCGAACCCGCCCGGCACGTTCACCGACCCGGTGCTCAGCCGCTGCGGATAGCAGGGGCTCGCGGGGCTCGTGCTGAGTGGCCCCGCACAGGGCTGGCGTCCCACGAAGAACGCCTCCGCGATCCCCGCTGGGAAGACCGGACCGGGTGGCCCACCGGCCGCGTAGCCGCCCAGCGCGGTGGCCGTGGCGCTCGCGGTCCAGCGGGTGATCCCGATGATCCCGACAAAGAAGGGCCGCCAGCTGCGCGAGGTGCCCACCGAGACGCCCACGCTGCCCGCGGGGATCGTTCCCGCACCGACGTAGCCGCCGAGCGTGCCGTCGCCCGCCACGTAGCGGGGGCTGCCCACGGCGCCGAAGGCGACCGGGGTCCCGCCGGTGGCCGCGATCGAGGCCGTGATCGCCGCCGCCACGTTGGCATCGGTGCCGTCGGTCGTATCGCCGTTGATCCACTCCGCGACCACGCGCGCGCCGGCGAGCGCGGCGAAGTCGGCCGCGTTCTGGGCTACTCGCCGCTGCGCCAGGGCGTACCCGCCGTCGATCACGAGGCCCACGCCCAAGAGGAGGACGGTGAGGGCGAGCGCGAAGAGGACGAGGACTTGCCCTCGCCCGCGGCGCGCCACATCTGGGTGCTCCATCGCCGGCTCCCTAGTTGATGACCATGGTGGCGGCGCCCGCGGTCGTGACCTGGCCCACCCATTGACCGATCAGCGGCGTGATCGGCGTGAACGGCAGCACCACGCGGACCGACACGAGATCACCGGTCGCGTCCGCCACGCAGCTCTGGGTGGTCCAGCTGCCGCTCGGCGGAGTCGTCGCGTCGCAGCTGTAGAAGACGTCCGTGCCCGGCACGGGACCGAGCGGCGCCACCATGCGGTTGACGGCCGCGAGCACGTCCGTGCCGAACGCCGCGGCGTTGGCCGGGCAGACCGGCCCGCCCGGTGTCCCGCAGCTCGTCGCCGACGAGCCGATCCAGCTCGCCTCCACGGCCGCCACGCGGGCCCCCTCCCGCGCGGCCTGGGAGACCACGCTGTTCTGGTACACGAGCCGGCCCAGATCGAGGAGCCCGAACAGCAGCCAGAGGAAGAGCGGCAGCACCAACGCGAACTCGAGGAGCGCCTGGCCCCGGAGCGGGACGGTATCCCGCCCCCGCCATGCCGCGCTCATGGCACGCTCACCGAGAGCGCGTGGGCCGCGCTGCAGCTCCCGTTCGTCACCGTCAGGGTGACCGTGTAGGTGCCCGCGGCGGCATAGTCGTTGGCGTCGTTCTGGCCGGTGCCGATCGTCCCGTCCCCGAAGCTCCAGCTCCAGGCCGCCGGCGCGGGCTGTCCGGTGTAGGCGCCATAGAAGGTCATCTCGTGGGCCTTCGCGCCGTTGCCCTGTCCGGTGAAGCTCGCGGTGAAGGTGGGCGCCATGGTGCACACGGGGCTGGGCGAGGGGCTGGGCGAGGGGGAGGCGGACGGGCTGGACGAGGCGGACGGCGTGGCGCTCGCGCTGCCGCCCACCGTGACGCTCTGGGTGGTGCTCGTCGACCCGGCGGCGTTCGTCACCGTGAGAGTGACCACGTAGGTGCCCGCGGCGGCATACGTGTAGCTCGCGGTGCGCCCGACCACCGGCGGAAAGGGTGTGAGCCCGTCGCCCATGTCCCAGGCGTAACCGGAGATGGCGCAAGGCCCGCTGTGGGGGAGCGACGCCGAGGCATCGAGCGCCACCGTCAGGTCGCTGACGGTGGCAATGAAGGCGGCGAGCGAGGGGGGCGAGCAGCCGGGCGGCTGCGAGGCTCCGCCGTAGGCGGCCAGCCCGAAGACCGCCGCGGTGGCCGAGCCGCCAAGCTGCAGCGAGTTGCCGAAGAACCCGTTGATGAGCGGAGTCAGAAAGCTGAAGGGCTCACGCACGCTCACCGTGATGGTGTTGCCCGGGCCGTTGCCACCAGGGGCGGTCGCGCACGCGATGGTGGCACCCGATGGGTCGGCGCAGGTCACCGTGACCGCGATGGGGTGTTCCCCCGCCTGGGTCTGCACGTTCGCCTCGACCTGCACGTGGGCGCTGATGCCGCTCGTGTCGGTCGGATTGCCGGCGCCGTAGGCGGCGCCCTCACGCGCCGCGTTGGTGAGTGCGATCTCGGTGAAGAAGAGCCGCCCGGCGTCGATCGCGACCAGCACCAGCAGCAGCAACAGCGGCAGGAGCAGCGCGAACTCGACGAGGGCCTGGGCCCGCCCGGCCACGCGTCGCGGGCACCGTCGTCGCACGGCGCCAGCGCCGAGCAGGGCGCGCGCGGCCGCACGGGCGCGCACCCGGCACAGACGGCGAAACAGCGACCCTCGCACCATCGCCCCTACCGTAGGGCAGAGCACCCCGGCGGATTTCGGCACTTCCGTCCCCGCCGACATGGCACCTTCGGCGGGCCGGTTGAGGGCGGCGCCGCGCGCTTCCCGCTGCCCCGTCGCACAGCGGACCGCCCGCCCGCCGTGAGGAGGGGGCCTGCCGGGCTGTCGGCCAGCGCGATATTGCAAGTACTACTGCATGGTCCACGTAGCCCGATCGAGGGATGGGCCGCCCGGCCGCACCCCAGGTACGGTCAGATGGCGATGGGGTGCCCGGGCAGCCTCATGGCCACCGCACGGCCGGCGAGGGACCCGCCGGAGCGCGCAGCACAGGACGGGGATGGAGGAGTCAACACCCGCGGTGACACCCGCTCGTCGCACACGCGGGCAGACGCCGCGGCGCGCGACCCTGGCGCATCCGGACGGTGGTGCGGC
>JAKAMV010000745.1 GCA_021812735.1 Chloroflexota bacterium
GTTCGCCCGGGAGGCCGGGACCCGCGAGGGCCGCGACAACGAGGAGCTCCACGCCATGCGCGTGGCCACGCGGCGCCAGCGGGCAGCGTGGCGCGTCTTCGGCCCGGCCTTCGACGAGCGGCGGACGCGACGCCACCGCCAACGGCTGCGCGACGTGGCCGCCGACCTCGGGGCGGTGCGCGACCTCGATGTCCTGATCGAGGCGGCCGAGGCCTACCAGAAGGGCCAGAGCGCCAAGGAGGCCGCCGCGTTCGAGCCGCTCATCGCCACCTGGCGAACGCGACGCGAGGCGGCCCGCGTGCTGCTGGTCCATGAGCTCGACTCGAAGCGGTACGCGAAGTGGACCGAGGAGTACGCCGCGTTCGTGCAGGCCGAGGGCGCGGGATCCCGGCCGGTGGGCCCGACCGAGCCGCACCGCGTCCGCGACGCGATGCCGTCGCGCATCTGGGCTGCCTATGAGGCCGTCCGCGCCTACGAGCCCGTGATGCGCTGGGCCGACGTCAACACCCTCCACGACCTCCGGATCGCCGCCAAGTGGCTGCGCTACACGCTCGAGTTCGTGCGCGAGGCGCTGGGCGCCGACGCCGGGCCCGTCATCGAGAAGGTGGTGGCGCTCCAGGACCACCTCGGCTGGCTCCACGACGCCGACGTTGCCGCCGGGCTGGCCCGCACGTTCCTCGTGGAGCACGCGGGCGACCTCGACGAGATGGAGAGCGCCGCGATCGGGCGCTACCTCGTGGACCGCGAGCGCGAGCTGGCGCGGCTGCGCCGGACCGTCGGGACGACGTGGCGCGGCGTGTCGAGCCTCGCCTTCCGGCGCGCCCTCGGGCGGCTGGTCGCGGGGCTGTAGCCCGGCGGGCCAGCCGGCCGCCCGGTCTCCGCCCTAGTCGGATCCGCGCGCCTCCGTCCAGCCGAGCGCCAGCCGGGTGAGGCGGTCGCGCCACGCAGATCCCCCGTGGTCGGGGGCCAGGATGGCGCCTTCGCGGATGCCCGCCTCGGACACCCGGAGGCGATCGGCCCGATAGCGCTCGAGGACGGCGTCCACGATGATCGCGCCCGCGGGAAGGATCCGAGCCCGCTCCGGCCGGATGAGGTGCCGGGTGGCTGCCTCGCCACTGCGCTCGACGGTCAGCATGGCGAGCGCCACGGCGATCCGTCGACGCGTCAGCGAGCGGTCCACGGCCGTCGCCGGCAGCAGGCGCAGCAGGTTCGACGCGGTGCCGCCGACGGCGACGATCTCGGCCGGGCTGGCCTCGGGTGCATCGCCGATCACCCCAGCGACCTCGCGGCGAAGGGCCTCGATCTCGGCCAGCGACGGCGGGTCGGACCGGACGAGCTCGCGCGTGAGCCGGGCGGCGCCGAGCGGCAGCCCGACCGCGTGGGCAAGGCCGTCGAGACCCACGGCGACGAACTCCGAGCTGCCTCCGCCGATGTCGACCAGGAGCAGCTCCCCGCTGACGGGGTTGCCGCCCGTCGCGCCGATGAGCGTCAGCAGGCCCTCCTCGGCGTGGTCGAGGACGTAGAGCGGGACTCCGATCCGACCATCGACCTCGCGAACCACGGCGGGCGCGTCCGCGGCCCGGCGGATCGGATCCGTCCCCACGATGGTGATCGTCGTCGCGCCGAGCTCACGAGCCCTCGTCGCGTACCGCTCCAGGGCGGCGACGAGGGGGGCGCGCAGCTCGTCGCCGAGGTAGCCCTCGGCCGCCACCCGATCGCCGAGGCCGAGGAACTCCGACTCGTCCAGCAGCGGGGCCACGCGGTGGCCGTCGATCGCGCCGACGAGGAGGTGGACGCTGGTCGCCCCCACGTCGATCGAGGCCGCCACCTTCGAGCCGGCGCGGGTCACGATCCGTGCGGGGCCAGCCTGTGAATCGGACGCCTCGGCGAGCAGGCCGACGGGAGCGGGAACATCGCCCGCTGAGATCTGGGGGAGAAGTGCGGGCCTTTCCTCTGCCTCGGGCGTTGGTGCCGTCCCAGACTCGCGCGCGGCTTCCGGGTCAGCAGGCTGTGCCTCCCGCGCCGCTTCGGGCGCGGCTTCTGGCCCGTCCACCTGGGTTACCGCCAACACCTCTTGTGCCGCCGCGGGTTCGGCCTCGGCCTCGGGTTCAGCATCGGGCTCGGGCTCGGCTGCCGCCTCGGGCCCCGCCTCGGCTTCGGCGTCGAGCCCTGGCGCCGCCCCGTCTTCGGTTCCAGTGGCGGGTTCGGCTGCGGCCCCAGCTTCGGACCCGGAGTCCGGCTCCGGAGCGACCAGTGGCGTGCCATCGGCCAGTCCGGCGTCTGCATGGCGCATCAGGCCGGCTGCCTCTTCGAGCAGCGCCCTCGCAGCCGAGACAATGGGCGAGGCAGCGCCGTCGGGGCTCGTCGCCTGGCGTGCGCGTTTCGCCTCCTTCCTTCCTGCCTTCGCCTGCGCCTTGACCGCCTTCGCCTCGGCCTTGGCCGTTGCGCGTGCCGCCTTCGCGCTCGCCGCGGCTTGGGCCTTGGCCGCCTTCTTCGCCTGCTTGGCGGCCTGCTGCACGGCTCTGGCCTGCTTCTTGAGGGCCTTGGCTGCACGCTTGGCTGCCTTGCGCTGCTCCTTGCTCGCTTCCGGGTTCGTTCCGGTCGTGTCGGCGGGAACCCCTTCCTCGCGCTCGTCCGAGCCCGTCATCGAACGCTCCTTGCCCATGCTGCGTCGGCGGCCGCCTCGCGAATGCCTGAAGGGAGAGTCTGCCGCAGGTCGCCCGATCGGGCGAGGCGGCTTCGCACCCCCGTTGCGGACCACTGTCCGGCCCTTGATGCGTGAGCGGCAGGCTCGACGTCACACCGGGCGGCAGGAGCGCCAGGCGGTCACCGGACCTGCGCCGCCGGGATCGCGAACTGGAGCAGCGCCGCCCCTGACGACTCCGTCGCCGCGTCGATCCGCCCCGACGGCCTCACGCTCCAGCTGGGCCCGAACAGGCCCCAGCTCCGGTGCCCCCACGCCACGTTGGCGTTGGTCGCGATGAACGGGAGGAACTGGTGCTGCCCGTGACTGACGGCGAGGTTCGTCAGGCTGCGCAGGAAGATGCCGCGGAAGGCGCCGCCGTCGAGCGTGCCCTCGCTGCGCAGCACCCCGGTCGGGGCGAACACGGCCACCGCCCGCGTCGCCGCCGCCACGGCCTTGGTCTGGTCGAGGCTGGCGTGGGTGATCGCATTCAGGATCGCCGCCGCGCCGAGGTACGTGCCGTAGTTGTAAGTGTACTGGGCGTGGTTGACGCCGGCGGACGTCACGCCGTCCCAGATGCGGTCGCCGGTGCGAAGGTGGGTGTCGACCCAGCGGAACAGCAGGATCGCGCGGGTGCGCCAGGTCGTGTTGCCGGTGCTCTGGTAGAGGTGCGCGGCCGTGATCGCCGCGGCGGCGTTGGTGGCCACGTTCTTCTGGTCATGGACGCTGTGCCGCCACCAGATCCCCCCGCCGAACGTAGCGTCCCAGGAGCGCCAGACCTCATTCGAGATGCGGCTGGCGGCGTCGAGGAAGCGGCGCTCGCCGGTGAGCCGGTAGGCGCGGGTCGCCGCCAGGGCCCACCAGTTGCGGTCGTCGTTGTAGTCGCTCGCCAGTGTCGGGTTCCCGGCGGTCATGCCGTCCCAGACGGTGTCGATCAGCCTGCGGGCCGACGGGTCGCGGGCGGCCTCGCAGCGGTCCATGACCACCTCCCACAGCTCGGCCGACCACCAGAAGTCGGCGGTCCGCGAGGTCGTGCCCGGGCGGACGCTGTGATCGCTCATTGCCCAGAACTGGCGTGTCGAGGGGTTCCAGTACGCGCGCAGGAAGTCCCCGTAGGCAGCGGTGGCGCGGGCGGCGGTGGTCGAGAGCGAGGCCAGCGAGTACGACGGAACCTCGGCATCGAACGCGGCGCTCGATCCGCTTCCAACGGTCGGCACCATGGCGACAGCGGCAGGGGGAACGGCGAACGCGGCGGCGGCGGCGACAGCCAGGGCAGCGGCGAGGAGCCGTCGCGCAGGCAGGCGCTGACGGAGCTTGGTCATGGAGGGTCCCAGCGGGCGAATGGGGTGACGGGCGCTCGACCGCAGCCTAACAAGCGCGAAACGATCTGGCCATGCCCCATTTCAGCCACGTTGAACCCGTGACCCGCCGTCGCTCCACGGCGAGCGGGCACCACACAGGGCGCGGTGGCCAGCGGAGCGGCAGGTGTCTCCGTTGACGTGTCGTTAACCCGCGCGGAATGCCCTGTTGACGACGGAAGGCGAGCCTCCTCGCATGGCCATGACGTCGAGATCGCGCCCGGAGCCGGGCGTCCCGCTCCCGATCCGCGACGGGGCCGCCGGGGCGTCCTGGCTGGTGCTCGCGGCGGACGGGCCCGCGACGTTGCTGGCGGGCGCGGTCCCGGGCGTGGTCCTCGCGGTCGTCGCCGACCCGTCGCGCTTCCGCGAGCTGCTCGCGACCCATCGGCCGCGCGTTGTGGTGTGCAGCCGACCGCCGGCCGGGCTGGGGGACCTGCAGGCGGTGGCCGAAGCGCGGCGACGACGCCCCTCAATGCGCGCCGTGCTCGTCTCGCAGCCCGAGGCGGTGGACGCGCGCCTGGACGCCCTCGCCCGCGGCTTCGATGACGCGCTCGCCTCCACGATCCCGCTCGACGAGCTGGCGGGACGCCTCTCCTGGCACGACTCCCGCTCGCGAGTCCGGTCCGCCCCGGCGGGCGTGCTGCGCTTCGGCGAGGGGCTCGAGCTCGACACCTTCGCCCACGAGCTCCGCCGCGACGGCGAGGTGGTCCATCTCCGCCCCAAGGAGTACGGCCTGCTCGTTCTCCTCGCCGCGCATCCGGGCCGCGCCTACACCCGGGCCGAGCTGCTCGACCGCGTGTGGGGCGGCCGGCGGGGGGCGGGACGGACCGTGGACGTCCACGTCCGCTGGCTGCGCTCGAAGATCGAGCTCGATCCCGACCGGCCGGCGACCCTCGTGACCGTCCGGGGCGTCGGCTACCGGCTGGATGCGGTCCGGCGTTAAC
>JAKAMV010000746.1 GCA_021812735.1 Chloroflexota bacterium
CGTGCGCGTAGCGACGGGACTCCTCACCGCTGATCCAGCGCGCGTCCCCGGTGTGCGCCGCGATCTTGCCGTCAAGGCTCATGGCGAACTTCGCGGTGCACCAGGGCCGACCCCGCGTCTGGCGCGAGAGGTAACCCCGCAGCAGCTCGCGCGCGGTCGCCTCGTCCTGGTCCGCCCGGACGAGGACGCCGGCCTGCTCGAGGGCTCGTCGACCGGCGCCGGCCACACGCGGATCAGGATCCTCGATCGCGTAGCGCACCTCAGCGACGCCAGCGGCGACGATCGCCGCGGTGCACGGTGGCGTGCGGCCATGGTGGCAGCACGGCTCCAGAGTCACGTAGAGGGTTGCGCCACGGGCTGCGTCGCCGGCCTGCGCGAGCGCCACGACCTCGGCGTGGGGCTGGCCCGCCGCGGCGTGATACCCCTCGCCCACGATCGCGCCGTCCCGCACGAGCACGGCGCCGACAGGCGGGTTGGGGGCAGTTCGTCCGTGGCCGAGGGCGGCGAGCTCGAAGGCTCGTGCCAGGGGGTCCATGCGATGCGCCTCGTTCGCTCCCGTGATGCTCCGGGGCACATCGACGAACGCGACACCCGCACGCGAGCGTCGCACGCCTTCTTCCATCCGGACTGTACCGTCGGCTCCGTTGAGGTGGCGCCGCGACGACGTCACCGTTGCCGGATCTGCTGTCACCCGGCTGGAGAGAACCAGCCGGGCCGCTCGTGGGCTCTCCCCACCGACAGGTGAGGAACTACCACCGGTCAGGAATCACACCTTGCCCCGAAGGCCGCGGTGAGTCTACCGCAGCTCTGCGGAACGCGTCGCGTGGCCGCCCGCGGGCCGCTTCCCCCGGCGGGCGGGTTCCTTTATCGGGCCGCCCCGTCTATACTCCACCCCACAATCGAAGATCGCCTCCGGGGAGCGCGTCAGCGCTGAGAGTGTGGCATCGCCACAGACCCGCGGAACCTGATCTGGGTCATACCAGCGAAGGAAGCAGGCCGCTTTCTTGCCCGACGCCGTTCTCTTCGGAGGACGGCCGTTCGATTCTCCCGCGGACCCGGAGACGACCGCCGGGGGAGTGGGGCATACGGGCAAGGAGGTTCCCGTCGGGCATGCCAAAGCTGTCCGCGCGTCCGCGCGTGCTGACCATCGCCGGATCGGATTCCGGCGGTGGCGCGGGCATTCAGGCCGACCTCAAGACGTTCGCCGCGTTGGGGGCGTACGGCACTTCGGTCATCACCGCCGTGACGGCACAGAACACCGTCGCGGTCCGTGCGATCCACGAGATCCCGCCCGACCTCGTCGCCGCCCAGCTCGACGCCGTCCTCGACGACATCGGCGCGGACGCGGTCAAGACCGGGATGCTCGCGAGTGCGTCCATCATCGAAGTCGTCGCCGACCGCCTGCGCGGGCACGGCGTGCGCCGCCTGGTCGTCGACCCGGTGATGGTGGCCAAGAGCGGCGACCGTCTGCTCCGCGAGGACGCGGTGGCGGCGCTCCGCGAGCTGCTCCTCCCGCTGACAGAGGTCCTGACACCCAACGCCGCGGAGGCCGCTGTACTCGCCGACATGGCGGTCGACAGCCTGGATGCGGCGCGCGAGGCAGCGCGCCGGATCGCCGCCATGGGGCCCAGCGTGGTCATCGTCAAAGGCGGGCACCTTCGCGGTGAACGCTCAGACGATCTGCTCTTTGACGGCGCGGAGGAGCTGCTCTTGGGGCGCCGTGTCCATACTCGCCACACCCATGGCACCGGCTGCACCTTCTCGGCGGCCATCGCCGCCGGTCTCGCCGCGGGCCTTGATGCTCGCGAGGCGGCCCGCCAGGCGAAGGCCTACCTGCAGGGCGCGATCGAACACGCGGAGCCGCTCGGCGCCGGCCATGGACCGGTCAACCATTTCTGGAGGTTCGGCCATGACTGAGCTCGACCTGGCTGCCGTGACAGCCGACGCATTGGCGGAGATCCGGGCCCGCCGCCCGCTCATCCACCAGATCACCAACTACGTCGTGATGAACGACACGGCCAACATCACGCTGCACATCGGGGCGTCGCCGGTGATGGCCCACGCGCTCGAGGAGGTGCGTGAAATGGTGGGCCATGCCGGGTGCCTCGTGCTCAACATCGGGACGCTCGAGCCGACGTGGATCGAAGCGATGGTCGCCGCCGGCCAGGAGGCGAACCACGCCGGCGTGCCGGTGGTGCTCGATCCGGTCGGCGTGGGCGCCACCCGGCTGCGCAGCCAAGCCGTGGAACGGATCCTCGGGGCGGTGCACGTCGACGTCGTGCGGGGCAACGCCGCGGAACTCTCCGCGATCGCAGGCCTCGCGGCGGAGATCCGGGGCGTCGACGCCGTCTCGGCCGATGCCCCCGCGGAGGCCGCGCGCGCCGTGGCGCGGCGGACCGGCGGAGCGGCCGTGGTGAGCGGCGCACTCGACTATGTCGCCGACGGGCACCGCCTGGCGACGATCGCGAACGGGCACCCGCTGATGGGCGCGATCACCGGCTCGGGCTGCATGGCGAGTGCGCTGGTGGGCGCCTTCCGGGCGGTCCTGGCGGACTCCTTCCTGGCCGGGGCGGCCGCCATGATCGCCTTCGGCATCGCCGGGGAGGTCGCCGCCGAACGGAGCGCGGGCCCCGGGACGTTTCGCCAGCAGCTCATGGACGCCGTCTACGCGCTCGACGGCGAGACGATCCGAGCGCGCGCCCGCGCGAGCGTCCTCGATGGTAGCTCAGGAGCCGAAGCAGGAGGCGCCCGAGCATGAGCGCGCTGCGCGAGGAGCGGCGGCGGCGCCTTGCCGAGGCCGGCGTCTACCTGGTGACCGAGGAACGCCTGAGCGCCGGCCGCCACTCGGAGGAGGTCGCGCTGGCGGCTCTCGACGCCGGGGTGGGCGTCCTGCAGGTACGCGAGAAGGAGGGCAGCGCCCGTCGTGCGCTGGAGGTCGCGCGGGCGCTGCGGGCCGAGACGCGTCGCCGAGGTGCGCTCCTCCTCGTCAACGATCGGGTGGACATCGCGCTGGCGGTCGAGGCCGACGGCGTCCACGTCGGCCAGGACGATCTGCCGGTCGCCGAGGTGCGCCGGTTGCTCGGGCCGGACGCGCTGATCGGCCTGTCGATCACGGCACCCGAGCAGCTCCGGGCAGCCGACGTCGCCGAGGCCGACTACCTCGGTGTGGGGGCGATCTTTCCCACCGATGGGAAGTCCGATGCGATCCTGACCGGGCTGGGTCTCCTGACCGCGGCGCGCGCGGCGACCGAGCGGCCCATCGTGGCCATCGGCGGGATCACCACGGAGCGCGTCCCGGTGGTGCTGCGCGCGGGTGCCGATGTGGTCGCCGTCATCACGGCGGTGACGCTGGCCGAGGATCCCGGCAAGGCCGCGCGGGACCTGCTCGCCGCCATCACGGCGGCACGCGCGGCGGCCGGTCGCGATGGCGGCGCCGGCGACCCGTCAGGAGCGCGCTCGTGACCGGCGGCGGTCGCATGCCGGAGGGGCCGGGGCCCCGCTCTCCGGACGCGCGTTCCGCAGCCACCGGACCGGGCGAGTTCGAGTTGATCGCGCGGCTGGCGGAGATCGTGGGTCCGCCGTCCAGCGCCGGGGTGGTGCTGGGCATCGGCGACGACGCCGCGGTATGGCGGCCGGCGCCGGACCGCCTGCAGATCGCCACCACCGACATGCTGGTCGAAGGGGTCCACTTCCGCCTCGACTGGACCAGCGCGCACGACCTGGGCTGGAAGGCGCTCGCGGTCAACCTCTCCGACCTCGCGGCGATGGGTGCGCTCCCCGGCTGGGCGCTCGTCTCGCTAGCTCTGCCGCCGGAGCGGCGGGAGCTGGCGCTGGAGCTCTATCGGGGGATGGCCGAACTCGCCCGCCGGACCGGCACCGCGATCGTGGGCGGCGATACCGTCCGCTCATCCGGACCGCTGGTGGTCAGCCTGGCCCTGATGGGCGAGGCGGATCCAGCTCGCCTGCTCCGTCGCGACGCGGCCCGACCGGGGGATGTCCTCGTCGTGACGGGCGTCCTGGGCGCGTCGGCGGCAGGCCTCACGCTGCTGAGCGAGGGGCGACACGACCTGCTGCAACGGGGCGAGCCGCTCCTGACAGCCCACCACCGACCGTGGCCGCGCCTCGCCACGGGCCAGCTGCTCGGGGCCCACGGCGTCCACTGCGCGATCGATATCAGCGATGGGCTCGCCAGCGAAGCCCAGCATCTCGCGGACGCGAGCGGCGTAGCGATCGAGGTCGACATCGCGCAGCTGCCGCTGCACCCGGCGGCGGTCGCGTTGCTGGGCGAGACCCGTGCCCGCGCGCTGGCGCTGAGCGGAGGCGAGGACTACGAGCTCCTGTTCACCGCGCCCGAGGCGGTCGTGGCGCAGCTGACTCGGGCGTCCGGCGCGGAAACCAGTCTGACGATGGTGGGGCGGGTGCTCGACGAGGGGACGCCGGGAAGCGTCCATCTCCTCGATGACAGCCGTCCGGTCCACCTGCACGAGAAAGGGTACGTGGCGTTCTGATGACGACGCAGGTACAGGCGCTGGGTGCGCCGCGGGACGACCTCGCGGCGGCGACGCTGGGCATCGAGCCGGTCCCGGCCCGCTACCGGGTCTTGGGCTTCCTCGACTACTTCGTCCTGTGGGCCGACTTGGGGGTAGGCCTGCTGGTGCTACTGGCCGGGACGCTGCTGGTGCCGGGCCTGGGCTTCTGGGCGGCGCTCGCCGCCATCGTGGTCGGCACGCTCGTTGGCAATCTGCTGCTCGGTCTGGCCGGGACGGTCGGCAGCGACTACGGCATCCCCTCGATGGTCACCCTGCGACCGAGCTTCGGGGTTCGGGGGAGCTACCTGCCCAGCCTGGTCAACGCGGTGCAGCTGATCGGCTGGGCAGCCTTCGAAGTGATCATCATGGCGCATGCCTCGGAGCGCATCGCGGCGCCCCTCCTGGGAACCGGCAGCTACCCGATCTGGGCCGTGATCTGGAGCGGCGTCGTGGTC
>JAKAMV010000747.1 GCA_021812735.1 Chloroflexota bacterium
ACCTCTCGGCCGGCGTGTTCGTCGACGAGACCGGCAAGACACCCCTGCTCGCCACCGTGATCGAGGCGGAGCGACGCCTCGCGGAGGGGGCCGCGACCAAGCTCTACCGGCCCATCGACGGCGAGCTCGCCTACCGCGAGCTGGTGCGGGAGCTCGTGCTGGGCAAGGACCACGAGGCCGTGGTGTCGGGCCGGGCGCTCGCGACCCAGACCCCGGGCGGCACGGGTGGGCTCCGGGTGGCGGCCGACCTCCTGCGCCAGACCGGCGCCTCAGAGACGCTGTGGATGAGCGAGCCGACCTGGCCCAACCATCCGGCCATGTTCCAGGCAGCCGGGTTCAAGGTCCGCACCTACCCGTACACCGATCCGACCGGCCGCCGGATCGACGAGGAGGGCATGCTCGCGGCCCTCGGCCAGGGGAGCCCGGGCGACATCGTCCTGCTCCACGGCGCCTGCCACAACCCGACCGGCGTCGACCCATCGCCCGAGCTCTGGCGACGGATCGGCGACCTCGTGGAGGAGCGGCGGCTCCTGCCACTGGTCGACCTCGCCTACCAGGGCTTCGGCGACGGGCTGCGCGAGGATGCCGCGGGCCTGATGGAGCTGGTCCGGCCGGGCGCCGAGCTGCTGGTCTCCACGTCGTTCTCCAAGACGTTCTCGCTCTACTCGGAGCGAGTCGGCGCCATGCTCCTGATCGCCCGCTCCGCTGCGGACGCCAACGCCGCCCAGTCGCACGTCAAGGCGGCGATCCGCGTCAACTACTCGAACCCGCCCGCCCACGGTGCAGACATCGTCCGCACGATCCTCGCCGACGCCGAGCTGCGCCCGCGATGGGAGATCGAGCTGGCCGGGATGCGGTCGCGGATCAAGGGCAACCGGCGCGCGGTGGTGGACGCCCTCGAGGCCCGGCGGGTCCCGGGCGACTGGAGCGGGATCGCAACGCAGCGCGGCATGTTCGCGCTGCTGGGCCTGTCGACCCACCAGGTCGCGCAGCTCCGCGACGAGCACGGCGTCTACGTCGTCGGCAAGGGGCGGATCAACGTGGCCGGCTTCACGAGCGCCAACCTCGATCCGTTCGCCGACGCGCTGGCCGCGGTGGTCGCCGCCGGGGGCTGACTCCGCGCCTGATGCCCGCGCCGCGTGGACGGCGCCCAGGCTCCGCGGCGATGCGCCGCCCGCCGTGTCAGGTGCGCCTGGCAGGCGTTCGCGGCGCGGCCGCGCGCAGGAGCGCCCACGCCCGGGCGCGCTCCTCGCGCGTGGTCAGGGGGATCACGCCCAGCAGCATCGAGAGCGAGCCGTACCACAGGGCCGGCAGCGCCAGCATCGCGCCCACCGGCACGGTCCAGCGCTGGTTCCGCCGCGCGCCCCAGGCGATCAGCGCCACGCCGATCGGCCCGCGGACCAGCAGCGGGATGGGGATCGCGGCCCAGGTGCCGCCCTTGCCCGTGTTGCCGCGGAGCAGGTCGGTCCAGTCGCGCCACGCCTGCGGCATGAGCAGGTACGAGACCGCGGCGATGGCAGCCGTCGCTCCGAGGGCGATCGCCAGCGCGCGCCACTCGCGCCGCACGGCGAACCACAGCAGCCCCACCCCGGGCGTGATCTTGGTCAGCAGCAGGAACGCCCAGGTCCAGGGGTGGCGGAACCCCTTGACGATCGCGAGCGCGAGCAGGAGCGAGACGTTGCCGCCCGCGATCTCCATGGCGCCCACCACCAGGCCGAGCAGGAGGTAGTCCGGCCCGGTCAGGAACCAGACGGCGGCGATCAGGATCGCGGTCCAGGCCGCCACGAACAGCGTCCACGGCAGGAGGTTGAGCGGGGACAGGAGCTGGGCGAAGGCAGGCGAATAGGGGTAGGCGCCGATGGCGTTCCAGTCGGTGCGTCCGGCGTACAGGTCCGCGTAGTTGAACCCGTAGTAGGAGCGGGCGTCCTGGGCGGTGACCGGCTGGCCGTTCCATGGTTGGGTCGCGTTGACCGTGGGGTCCGACCAGGCGATGACCAGCACCCACATGATGAGCGCCAACGCGATCCCGGCGAGGAGGCGCGGGTCGATGCGGGCGGCGAGGCGTGGCGAGACGGTCACCCGCCCATTGTCGGGGATGCGGGCCGCCCTGACCCCGTAGCATGGGGAGCATGAAGATCGGCGCTGTGCTTCCCCTCAACGACTTCGACGGGCCGAACGGCTCGCGCTGGCCTGCGATCCGCGATGTCGCGCTGGCCGCGGAACAGGCCGGGCTGGACAGCCTGTGGGCCTATGACCACCTCCTGTTCCGCGCGCCCGGCGAGGAGGCGGGGCCGCACGATCCGCTCGCGATCCTGGCGGCGGTCGCCGCGGTGACGAGCCGGATCGAGCTGGGCACGATCGTGCTCGGGACGGGGTTCCGGTCGCCGGGCGTCACGGCCAAGATGGCGGTCGCGATCGACGAGGTGTCGGACGGTCGGCTGACCCTCGGGCTCGGCGCCGGGTGGCACGAGCCCGAGTACGAAGCCTTCGGCTACCCGTTCGACCACCGTGTGGGCCGGTTCGAGGAGTTCCTCGCCGTCACGCTGCCGCTGGTCCGCGGCGAGCGCGTCACGTTCCACGGCCAGTGGCACCACGCGCAGGACGCCGTGGTCCTGCCGCCGCCCCCCCGCCCGACGCGACTGCCCGGGCGGATGCCGGTGCTCATCGCCTCCAAGGGCGAGCGCATGATGCGGTTGACCGCCCGCCATGCCGATTCGTGGAATGCCGCTTGGTTCGGCGTTCCCACCGAGCGCTTCCACACGCGGCGCGCCGAGCTGGTCGCCGCCTGCGAGGCCGAGGGCCGGGACCCGGCCACGCTCGAGGTGACGGCGGGGCTGGTCATCGACAGCGAGGCGCCCGCGGAGGGACGGCCGATCGCCGCCGACGCGCTGCCGCCCGACGTCGATGCGGTGGCCCGGGCGCTCGATGCCTGGCGCGACCTTGGCGTCGGGCACGTCCAGGTCGACTTGCGGCCGAACGGCACGCGGCTCGTGGAGCTGCTCGCGGCGGCGGCCGCCAAGCACCGGGGAGGCTGAGGTGGGGGCGGATCGATTGGCCGCCGAGCCCCAGGGGGATGCAGAGGCCCTGCCTCAGCACGTCGCGGCCAACCGCGCCGCCTGGGACGTCTACGCGGAGCGGTTCGTCGAGCCCGGTGAGCGCTCGTGGCGTCTGGCGCCGGGCGAGGAGCGGTGGGGCATCTTCGGCCTGCCCGAGTCTGATCTCCACATGCTGCCCGACGACCTTGCCGGCAAGGACGCGATCGAGCTCGGCTGCGGCACGGCCTACGTCTCGGCCTGGATGGCGCGTCGCGGCGCGCGGCCCGTCGGCATCGACAACTCGCCCCGCCAGCTCGAGACCGCGGCCCGCCTCCAGGGCGAGCACGGAATGGACTTCCCGATCCTGCTGGGCAACGCGGAGCGGGTCCCCTACCCCGACGCCTCGTTCGACTTCGCGATCAGCGAGTACGGCGCGGTCCTGTGGGCGGACCCTGCGCTCTGGGTCCCGGAGGCGGCGCGCCTGCTGCGGCCCGGCGGCCGGCTCCACGTCCTGACCAACGGCTTCGTGTTCTACCTCGCGTCGCCGGACGACGAGACCGAGCCTCCCACCGAGCACCTGCTTCGGCCCCAGTTCGGCTCGGTCCGGATCACATGGCCGGGCGACACGTCGGTTGAGTTCCACCCGACCCACGGCGAGTGGATCCGGCTGTTCACGGCCTCGGGTTTCGAGATCCTCGAACTGCTCGAGCCGCAGACGCCGGCCGAGGCCACCTCCCGCTGGATGCCGAAGGGCTCGGACTGGGCGACGAAGTGGCCGGCCGAGGAGATCTGGAAGGTCCGCAAGCGGGCGTAGCGCCGAGCAGCGGGCCTCACGGCCGAGGCGGCGAAGGCCTCGCCGCCAGGGGCTGCGCGCTGGATCCCCCACGATCTGCATACCCCCCGCACAGGATGCGCACATTCCCCTGCCAGCCTGCGCGTTGACGCCCCCACCTATCGGCCACTGGACAACCGCCGACCTTGGCCATATCCTTCACGTCACATTGATCATCTGGATCTGATGATCATATACATCAAACGAAGGGCCAACGTCTCTCCCATGCCTGCGCCAGATCTTCGCCAGTCGCTCATCGACGAGCTCGCCGCGATCACGCCAGAACGCCACCTGCACCAGATGCGCCACTGGCCGGGCGGCCGGATGAGCCTCGTCCACCTCAATGTCCTGTTCGTGCTCTCGGGCGAGGGCCCGCTGCCCATGAACCGCCTCGCGGAGCTCCTCGACGTCTCCCAGGCGAGCGCCACGGGGATCGTGGACCGCATGGAGCAGCGCGGCCTCGTCGCCCGCGAGCGCGCCGCAGAGGATCGCCGGATCGTCCGGGTCGTCCTCACCCCGCAGGGCGAGGGCCTCATCGCGAGCGTCGCGACCGAACGCCGAGACAAGCTCGCCTCCCTGCTGGACACCCTCGCCGACGAGGACGCCGCGGCACTCCTCCAGGGCATGCGCGCCATGCGCCGCGCCCGAGAGGCCCTGTTCCCCAAAGCCCCGTCCACGCCACCCGACAGCTCGGAGGCATCCCGTTGATCCGACTCCTGCGGCGCCAACTCGGACCCTACAAGGGGTCAGTGGCGCTCGTCCTCCTGCTCCTGCTCGGCCAGTCGCTGGGCAACCTCTACCTGCCCGAACTCCAGGCGGACATCATCAACAACGGCGTGGTGAAGGGCGACACCAACTACATCGTGCAGACCGGCGGCTTCATGCTCCTGGTCACCTTCGGGCTGATGCTCGGCTCGTACGTGATGGTGTTCTTCTCGGCACGCGTGGCGATGGGCCTCGGCCGCAACGTCCGGCATGCCATCTTCCGCAAGGTCGAGACGTTCAGCCAGGTCGAGGTCAACCACTTCGGCGCCGCGAGCCTCATCACGCGGAACACCAACGACGTGCAGCAGGTGCAGCAGGTCGTCCTGATGGCGATGGTCATGATG